>DAOLYC010000178.1:0-5377 GCA_035425605.1 Ferruginibacter sp. | reverse complement strand
AGTGAAATATAATAAGAATTCATAAAAGGCATAGTAACCATTTCGGCAATGGTTATAGTTACTATTGCAAAAACAGCAATTGCAAATCCATGTATAAAAGGTATGTTTAAAATAAAAAAAGCCAACCCCATAATTGTGGTACCAATAGTTATTAAACGTAAGTAAGGCCTGCTTCCTTCCAATTTAAAAACAATTATCATTTCAAATAAGGCAATGATGGCGCCACCCAATGCCATTAAACCCCCAATTCCAAATTCATTAATGTGCAATCCTTCTTTAAAATATAATGGTATGGTAGTAAACAACTGAAAAAAGCAGGTTGCAAACAAAACCTGCAATGCAATAAAATACATAAATATTTTATCGGTATATACTGGCCTTACTTTTATAGCTGGCACAGTTGTCTGGCGATTTTGTTGTTGGGCAACACTTACTTTTGGTAATAACCATAATAATATAAAAGATGCTACAATATTGGTAACACCATCCACCCAAAAAAGCAGGTGATAGTTAATTGAAGCCAGTAAACCACCTAATGCACTTCCTACACCCCAGCCTAGATTAATGGCCAGGCGTATAATTGAAAAAGCTTGTGTGCGGTTTTGCACAGTACTGTAATGTGCTATAGCTGTTGCATTGGCAGGCCTAAATGATTCATTAACCATACTTAGAAAAAATGTAACAATGCAAATTGAAAAATAGCTGTTCATTAGCCCAAGCATCATAAACAAAATGCCACCACAAAACAATGCAAAAAACTGGGTGTAATAAAAACCAAATCGGTCGCTAATTTTACCACCAATAAATGCACCGGTTAAAGCTCCCATGCCATAAATGGCAACAACATATCCTGCTTGTTGTGTACTGTAACCAATGTGCTTACAATATAAGGTCATAAATGGCAATACCATTGTGCCACTACGATTGATAAGCATTACCACTGCAAGCAGCCACATACGGCGACTAAGGCCGGTATAGGCATTTCTGTATAAATTAAGAGTAGCACTCAACATAAAAAAAGTGTAGCAAAGTTATTTATTTGCTACACTTTTTAATCTTTTCTTTAAGCTGTTTATACAAACACCTGTAAATAGTAGTTATTACTTCTCTATTCTAAATTAAAGCAATCTCTACACAATGTTTTTGAGTGGTATTGTTTAAATTATTGGTAAAGTAATTCGTAATATTCTTTTGCCATCCGGTTGCTGTCGAACTGCCAGCGTACATCTCTCATGCCGTTTTTAGTTATCTGTCGCCACACTTCATTATTTTCATAATACAATGGCAGCACCTGGTTTTCAATAATTTCGTACAGTTTGTTTAAATCATATTCATCCTGTTCCCGAACACTAATATTTTCGTAATCAATAGGTGGCACTACAAAACCGTTGTTACCATGATTAATGAATTCGCATATCCAGCCATCAAACGTACTACAGTTTACAGAGCCATTCATAGCTGCCGTCATACCACTTGTACCGCTGGCTTCTCTGGGTACTCGTGGGTTATTTAACCAAAGATCTGATGCTTGCTTTAATCGCTTGCTTAATGCCAGTTCATAACCAACGCAAACTGCTACATTATTATATTTCTTACTTAAATGTACCAACATATTAAAATCGCTGATGGCAGGGTAATCAACCGGGTAAGGTTTTCCGGCCCAAATTATCTGCACCGGATATTTTGTGTTATTGAGCAATGCTTCAAAACGTTCTTCATCCCTGGTAATAAGTTCGGCTCTTTTGTAGCCGGCAAAACGTCGTGCCCACACAATGGTAAATACATCTGGGTTAAAAAGTTTTCCTGTTTGATCGGCCACTACTTCAAAAGCTCGTTTTTTTAAATACCTTTTACGGTCAATAAACCCATCTTCATTATGTGCTTCCATAAAGCGATAGAGTTGTTTATCTGCCCAATAATGCCAGTTTTGTGCATTGGTTATGGCTTTTATTTCACATATTCCTTCAAACTTGCTCCAAAGATTTCTACTTACTTCGCCATGTAACTGACTAACAGCATTAGCCAATTTTGCAAAACGCAATGCTACAAGCGAATGATTAAAAAGATCGCCGGTCATACCTGTTAGTTCTCGTACCTGGTCCAGTTCCATACCACAGAAATATCCCATTTTTTCGCAAAGATGTATATCATGTTTTTCATTACCAGCTTCTTCCGGCGTATGAGTGGTGAACACCAGGTGTTTTTTTACTTCGTCCTTACTTCCCAACTTATTGTATAAATAAAAAGCAGCGCTAATTCCATGTGCTTCATTTAAATGATATAGTTCTGGGTTAAAATTAATTTCATCCATCAGCTTTGCCCCCCCTACACCTAACAAAATAAACTGTGCAACCTTTGTTGCTACATTCGCATCATATAAACGGTGGGTGATGGTTTGCGAAACGTAATCGTTTTCAGGCAAATCGGTGCTTAACAAAAATAAAGGTGCCGATTTAAATGTTTCAGGATTTAGGTACCAGGCCTTTACCCAAACAGGATGTTCATGAATATTTACCTGGAATTTTATTCCTGTGTCTTCAAGAAAATTATAAATCTTTTCGTTCCATTGCACTTGTAATGTTTGGTCTTGGTTACGAGCCTGGTCGTAATAACCATATTTCCATAATATTCCAATACCAACAAGGTTTTGTCGTAATTCGTAAGCGCTACGTATATGCGATCCACTTAAAAATCCCAAGCCTCCGCTATATATCTTTAAGGGTTGGCTCACTGCAAATTCCATCGAAAAATAAGCTATTCGCTTTTTATATTGTTCATCAACTTGGTAGGGTACCGTAAAAGAAGAAAAATCCATAATGGGTTAAAATTGGTTTCAGGGGCAATATTACTGGAAAAATAACAAAACAAATCATGTAAAATATACACTTTAGTTAATATCTAGTAAAGCAGTGGCTTCAATTTCAATTAATAAATCATCTTTTATTAACCTCGATACTTGCACCATTGTTGCTACAGGTTTAATTGTTTTAAAAAATTCAGCATGTGCCTTTGCCACTTCCTCCCACCTGTTTATATCGGTAACATACATTCTTGTACGTACAACATTATTTAAAGTAGCGCCGGCTTTTTGCAAAGCCAATTCTATTTTCTTAAAAATAAAACATGCTTGTGCATATATATCGTTTTTACCAATAATTGTATCACCATCCATAGCAGTAGTACCTGCTACTTCAATGAAATTACCAACCCGTACAACCCTGGAGTAACCAACAATTTCTTCCCAGGGCGAACCTGAGCTTATATTTTCTCTCATAAAATTATTTTTTAAAGTTTGAATGTACGGATTATACAATATGAAGTGATGGAATAATTATTTTTGAAGTTTGGAAATATTTTTTAGCTTTGTCTAAATTTTAATTTTATCAAGATGAATTTTACAGTTAGCGAAGAAAATTACATTAAAAGCATTTATCACCTGCAGCAACAAAGCGGTTTGGTTAATACCAATTCCCTGGCAGCCGAAATGCAAACCAGGGCTGCATCGGTTACTGATATGCTAAAGAAATTAAAAAATAAAAAATTGTTACAGTATGAGCGTTATAAAGGTTTTAAATTAAACGATGTAGGCAAAAAAGTGGCTTTACAGGTTGTACGAAAACATAGGTTATGGGAATTTTTTTTAGTAGAGAAACTTAAATTCGATTGGGATAAAGTGCACAGCATTGCCGAAGAACTGGAACACATCAGTAGCGATGAGCTAGTACACAGGCTCGATAATTATTTGGGTAATCCCTCTTTTGATCCGCATGGCGATCCAATACCTGATAAACATGGCCGCATACCTGTTATTGATCAACAAAACCTAACTGATATTCCTTTAAAGAAAACCGTAACTGTAAGTTCGGTAGGCAACCAGGCCCCACAAATGCTTGAAATGCTTAAGCATTACAATATTATGTTAGGTACACAGGTATCGGTGCTTAAAAGATTTGAATTTGACGGATCGCTTCAGATTAAAATAATCAAACAAAATCCTTGTATCATTAGTGAACAGGTAGCCAAAAATATTTTTGTACATCATGCTAAGTAAAAAAACAAACGACGCTTCATTAAGTGAGGTTCACGAATCGGTAGATACCACAATAAAAAAAACAGGTTGGCGGCGTATCTTTTCGTTTATAGGCCCGGCTTATTTGGTAAGTGTTGGCTACATGGATCCAGGAAATTGGGCCACCGACCTGGCTGGAGGTAGTAAGTTTGGCTATTCATTAATATGGGTTTTGCTAATGAGTAACCTGATGGCTTTACTGTTACAAGGGCTTTCGGCAAGGTTAGGCATTGTAAGAGGAAGAGACCTTGCACAAGCAAACCGGGAAACTTATCCAAAACTAATAAATTTTGTTTTATACATTTTAGCAGAGATAGCCATTGCTGCCTGCGAACTCGCCGAAGTGTTAGGTATGGCCATCGGTATTCAACTGCTTACCGGACTTCCATTGGTATGGGGAGTTTCCATAACTGTGTTAGATACTTTTCTGCTGTTATACCTGCAAAAACTTGGTATAAAAAAAATGGAAGCATTCATCATTGCATTGGTTGGTATTATAGGTATTTCATTTTTAGTTCAAATATTTTTAGCAAAACCCGATATAGCAGAAATAGCAACAGGCTTTATACCAACTGCCATGAACAGTGAAGCCTTATATATTGCTATAGGAATTATTGGAGCAACTGTAATGCCACACAATTTGTACTTACATTCTGCACTAGTGCAAACCCGTAAGATAGACCGCACCGATGCAGGTATAAAACAGGCCATAAAATTTAACCGCATTGACACTACTATTGCTTTAAACCTTGCATTTTTTGTAAATGCCGCCATACTTATTGTTGCCGCAACAGTATTTTTTAAAAGTGGTAATGTAGATGTGGCAGAAATTAAAGATGCACACCGTTTGTTACCTCAATTTTTGGGTAACGTAGCTCCGGTTTTATTTGCAGTAGCACTGATAGCAGCAGGGCAAAGTAGCACTATTACCGGTACTTTGGCAGGACAAATAATTATGGAAGGTTATTTAAGCTTACGGATAAACCCACTTTTACGAAGGCTGATAACAAGGATGCTAGCAATTATACCGGCACTTATAGTAATAATTATTTATGGCGAGAAAGATGTAGATGCTTTACTGATTTTAAGCCAGGTGATCTTAAGTTTACAACTGGGTTTTGCCATCATACCATTGATACATTTTGTTAGCGACAAAAAAACAATGGGCAAGTTTGCCATCAATAATCTTCAAAAAATTGCAGCATGGTTAATTGCTTCGGTATTGGTTTATCTAAATTTAAGAATGCTGGTAAATGAAATGAGTACTGTTTTTACTAACGGCGCCTGGTGGCAAAAACTCTTATTAAC
>DAOLYC010000177.1:0-5392 GCA_035425605.1 Ferruginibacter sp. | reverse complement strand
AATAAGTATGTCTTTATAATATTTATATAATTTTTTGCGACTTTCCAGATCCGGATATTCCCTCAGTTCATCTTTAACCCAGGGCAAATCAATATTGCAAAGCAGGTACAGATCATATTTTCTTTCGGCAATGCGGTTCAATATCCAGTGATGGCAATTATTAAATACAAATTCACACCAAACTTTCATTACATACATATCCGTATCAATAAATAATTTTGAATTCTGATTTTTAAGGATTGAATTTTTTATTGCTTTCTCTTCCAGTTCAATTTGCCCTTTTGCTACATCCAATAAATTTTCAAAAGAATAGTTAGTTCCGTTTTTTAAAAGATATTCCCTGGCGTACTCTTCAACCCATAAGGTTTTGTAATGCCTGGCTAACAACGAACACATGGTGCTTTTGCCCGTTGATTCTGGACCTATTATGACGATTTTTTTTATCAACGATTTTTTTTAAGTCTGTTTAAATCAACAATAAAACTTATAACAAAATAAGCCAGTATGATAAACCGGAATATTTTTCTAAAATTATCTGGCGTTGGATAAAAAATAAGAGTAAGCGTTAATAGAATAATTAATATCCCTTTAATAATCAGCCAGGTTTTAATATTTCTCATTCCATATTGCTTTTAATTTTACTACTTTTTTATAAACCGGGCAACTGCCGTCATGTGCGCCTGGCAGGTAACCGGTACTTACCATAAATTCATTTACAATTTCGCCTCCTGTAAATTTAAATGTGTTTTTAAAAAGTTTTGTCCATTCTTCTTTTGTTTTAGGATGATGATGAGCGAGCCAGTTTTTAAAAGAGCCATATTCTTTTTGAAGTACCAGTATGGTTTTGGCATTTTCGATAGCGGCATTTATTTTAAGCCTGTTGCGAATGATGCCAACATCGTTCATCAACCTTTCAAAATCTTTTTCTTTATAGGCAGCTACTTTTTTTATATTAAAGTTGTGGTAGGCTTTTCTAAATCCTTCTTGTTTTTTTAAAATGGTGGTCCAGCTAAGTCCGGCCTGGTTTATTTCTAAAATCAGGCGACAAAATAATTCATTATCATCATCAATAGGAAAACCATACTGGGTATCGTGATATATTTTATGAAGCGATTTTTCATCGGCCTTCATATTGTGTATTGCTTTGCAGTAGCTCATTTTGCAGTTGTGCTTTTTTTCGCCATTCAATTAGTCCATAAACAGCCATTATCAAAAGTATTAAATAATAAACACTGGTAAATACATAATGTTTTACAAAGTATAAAGGGATGGAAGCAATATTGGTTGCAATCCACCAGTACCAACTTTCCACTTTCTTTTTTGTCATCAGCCACATACCGGTAAATGCAGTTGCAGATGCAAAAGCATCGGCCCAGGGAATAACACCATCAAAAAATGCAGTTTTGAAATAAGTAAGTGCTGAAAAAATACTGATATAAAAAAACAGGAAAAATGCAAGTTGTTGCAACCACCCTTTTTTATCAGAGTAACTGATGTGCAGTATTATTTCTTTTCGTTTGTCTTTCCTGGTCCACATATACCAGCCGGAAATACTCATAATTGTATAATAAAAATTCACCGTTGCTTCGCCCAGTAAATGGCCTTTAAAACTTAGGTATATATAAATAGTTGTATTTATCAAACCAACAGGATAAACCAATATATTTTCTGCACGGCTGTACCAAACGCTGGCAATACCTGCAAATACAGCAATATACTCGTACCAGGTTGTATGTTGCATATCTGTAATAAACTGCTGAAAAATTTCCGTTACACTCAATGAATTGTTTTTGAATTTTTATAAAATCTAAAAGGGCGAAGATACCGTATTCCTTTTTGCGTTTGAAATCGGGTGCCAACCTGTTTCCATTGCCCTTTATTATCGGGTTTCCAAACAATAAAATGTAAGTGCGGAAAAAATGAATAACCGGTTTTGCCACTAAGGCCAATTACCTGCCCCTGTTTTACGGTATCGCCAGGATTAACAAATACAGCATTATGTTGCAAGTGCCAATAACCGGCACGGGAGCTATCTTCATGTAAAATGATGATATAATTTCCAAAAGAACGGTATTTAGCTTTGCTGCCACCTTTATCTCCATCTTCTTTCATGCGTACAACTTTGCCGGCTCTTGCTGCACAAATTTTTGTTCCTATCTTCATTTTAAAATCTAATGCTGCCCTGTTTTTATGGGTGTATTTGCTAAAATAACCTTGCACAAGTAAATGTGTTTTATTGATTTCGTAAGGAAGCTGGTAAATAAAACTTGAATCGTCCTTAATGATTCCTTTTTGAAGTAGTTTGATTTCTTTGGATTGCTGATTCTTACTTACAGAACAGGCAATTAAAAAAAACGGCAGAAAAAAAACGATGATATATTTAATTGAATTTGGTTTCATTTAATATTCACTCAATATAAGAAAAATAAAAAAAGCACCTTTTTAAGATGCTTTGTATTTCTGTTTAAATTTTTTTTGATATTTTATTTATATCACTCCGACTCCGCAACAACTTCCTTTACTTCGGGTATCATCCTTTTCATCATCCCTTCAATACCGGCTTTTAAAGTTATCATGCTTGATGGGCATCCGCTACAACTGCCCTGCATCATCAAATTAACAGTGCCTGCTTCATAGCTTTTAAATTGTATAGCGCCACCGTCCATTTCAACGGCGGGTTTTACATAATTTTCCAGCAGTTCTTTTATTCGTTTAACTACATCATCATCATCGGCACTTATTACATTGCTGCTTTCGGTTTTCATAGTGGCAACTTCTTCATCGTTCACTACCACCTTTCCGTCTTCCAGGTATTCTTTTAAAAATTGTTTAATTGAGGGAATTACATCCTGCCAATCTTCGGTTTCGTTTGTTTTTGTAAGGGTAATAAAATTACTGGCAATAAAAACAGCTTTTATAAAAGGAAATGTAAATAGTTCCTGTGCTAATGGCGATGGTTTAGCGCTTGCTTCATCTGCAAAGTCTATACTTTTACCCGGATATAATAATTTGTTGGCCACAAATTTCATTGTTTCGGGATTGGGCGTCATTTCGGTATAAATACTTATAACCGGGTTTCCTGTTTTAATCATAATACTGTATTTAAAAATTCTACTGCAAAATTAACAAGATTTGGGTGGTTTTAGTTTGAAATGGCTGTTAAAAGGGATATTTTTCGGATTTCGCAAAATAACTACTATTCCACTATTCTTAGTTTGGCATAATTAAGCATTATTTTTTTTTCTCCATTCAACTCAAAGTTTACCGTAGCTATTGGATTGTGTGCAGCTCCTTCCATTTTCATCACCTGGCCAAAGCCAAATTTCATGTGTTCTATTTTTGCACCCACCTGTAAATTCCTGGTATCGCTAGGCTCAAAATTTTCGGAGGGAGTGTGTTCAATAGTTTTGGTTGTTGCTGGTTTTGTATAAAATGGTTCAGCAGGTTTTTTTGGCGGCGGAGCACCATATTGTTTTTCGGCATGCTGGGCTGTACTCCAAATGCTGCCGCCAAAATTGCGTTGCATACGATCACGGGCGCCGCCCTGGTTCCATCCATTGCCACTTGTAGCACCTCCTGCATAGCTTTTATCTATATACATTTCGGATATCTCCTCTAAAAAACGGCTGGGCTCGTTTTGTTGTAACTGGCCAAACCTATATCGGGCATTTGCATAACTCATCCATAATCGTTGTTTAGCTCTTGTTATAGCTACATAAAATAAACGGCGCTCTTCCTCAAGTTCTTCCCTGGTATTTATTGCCATGGCGTTTGGAAAAAGTGTTTCTTCGAGCCCACCTACAAATACCACCGGAAATTCCAGCCCTTTAGCTGCATGTATCGTCATTAGTTTTACAACATCATCATTACCTTTTTCATCATCGGCATCGGTTAATAAAACTATTTGTTGTAAATAAGCTCCCAGGCTTTTATCTCCCACTTCTCCGTCTTCTTCATTTAATGGCGTTTCGGTAAACTCTTTAATGGAGTTTAGTAACTCCTGTACGTTTTCGTAACGGGCCAGGCCTTCGGTAGTTTTATCATTAAAAAGTTCTTTAACAATATTTGTACTCTTGCCAATAATCATAGCCAGGTCGTAGGCGTTCTTTTTTTCCAGTTCGCTACAAAACATTTTAATCATTGTAACAAACTCGTATATGCTTTCCAGTGCATTGCCTTTAAAGCCATACTTTGCTGCATTGCTGATGATATCCCACACAGGGAGATTATTTTCATTGGCATATAAAACAGTTTTTTCAATTGTGGTTTTTCCTATGCCTCTTGCCGGAAAGTTGATGATACGCTTTAATGCTTCTTCATCTTTTAAATTAACAACCAACCTTAAATAAGCAATAAAATCTTTTACTTCCTTGCGCTGATAAAAACTCATACCCCCATAAATGCGGTAGGCAATGCCCATGCGGCGCAGGGCTTCTTCAAAACTGCGGCTTTGTGCATTGGTGCGATATAAGATGGCAAAATCTTTATTAAAATAATGATTGCGAAGTTTTTGTTCCTGTATGGTGTCGGCAGTCATTTTACCTTCGTCATTATCGGTCATGGTACGCACCAGTTTAATTTTTTCTCCTTCATCATTAACCGTAAATAATTTTTTTTCTATCTGTCCTTTGTTGTTTGAAATTATTTCGTTGGCTACATGTAAAATATTTTGTGTGCTGCGGTAATTCTGTTCAAGTTTTACCACTTTTACTTCGTCGTAGTCTTTTTGAAACTGTAAAATATTTTCGATAGTAGCGCCTCTAAAACTGTAAATACTCTGTGCATCATCTCCCACCACACAAACATTTTCGTGCATGGCGCCCAGCAGTTTTATTATTTCATATTGGGCTGTGTTGGTATCCTGGTTCTCATCAATCATTATATATTTAAACTTACGCTGGTATTTGCTTAACGACTCTGGAAAGTTTTTAAGAAGAATATACATTTTAAGAAGCAGGTCGTCAAAATCCATGGCGCCATTTTTAAAGCAGCGCTTAACATAGGCATCATATATTTTTCCAATAGCAGGCCGGTTGGCACGGGTGTCTTCCTGTACTATAACACTGTCATTAATATATTCAGCCGGGCCAATCAATGAATTTTTTGCAGAAGAGATGCGGTTATAAACCACGTTGGGCTTGTAATGTTTATCATCTAAAGCCAGTTCTTTAATAACTGTTTTTATTACACTTTTGGCATCGTCTGTATCATAAATGGTAAAGTTTGATGGATATCCCAGTTTGCCAGCTTCGGCCCTCAAAATTCTTGCAAATACACTATGAAAAGTGCCGATGTATAAATTTCGGGCTTCGGTATTTCCTAAAATCCGTTCTACCCTTTCTTTCATTTCGGCAGCGGCTTTGTTGGTAAATGTTAGAGCCAGTATATTAAA
>DAOLYC010000176.1:0-5420 GCA_035425605.1 Ferruginibacter sp. | reverse complement strand
AGATAAAAAACTAGGACAGAATGGAAGACCTGCTATGAAACCTGGCACCTTTCAGGTTCTTGTTATTGGTAAATAAAGAATAATCACTGAATAAAAAATATATGATTTTACAAGGTATTAGTATTTAATTAATGGGACATATTAAAAGCACATATAAATATTTAATTGTTATCGGTATTGGTCTGGCAATATTTCTTGTTGACTATTTTGAATTAATCAACACCCTTTCAAATGAAATTGTCTTATCTGTACTCAGCCTTCTAAAGGCAGGGTATTTTATATACTTTGTATTTGGAACTATTAAAGAAACTGCACATAAAGAATTTGATTTTCATGAATTTTTGGGCTTTGTGGTGCTTAGTATTTTATTGGTGATATTGTCCTTTGCAATAGATTACTACTGCCTTTTCAGAATAAATGCCCATTCTTTTGCCGGGGTAATTGCAAAGCAGAATATTATAACAGAGTTTATCAGTTTCTTTTACTACAGCATATCTGTTTTTACTACCGCCGGTTTTGGAGACATAAAGCCAAACAGTACCAGCGCACAAATTTTTGTTTCTACAGAATTGATGATTGCCTTCTTTTTTACAATACTTGTAATTGCCAATATTACACATATCAGAGCATCATTTAAGGAAAAAGTAAAAGAATGAAAAATATGAGTTTCCTATTCATTGGCGGACTATTAATTTTAGGCATAATTGCCGGTTACTTCAGTGGCTTAATTGGTATCGGGGGTGGAGTTATCATAGTGCCGGCTTTAATAATCCTTTTTGGGTTTTCTCAGCACATGGCGCAGGGAACAACGCTGGCTTTACTTATTCCACCAATTGGGATTTTAGCAGTAATGGATTATTACAAAAAGGGATATGTGGATGTAAAGGACGCTATTTTTATTTGTGCTGGATTTGTAATTGGTGGTTATTTAGGAGGAAGAATGTCACTTGGGTTGTCTGAGGCTGTTCTGAGAAAAGTATTTTCTTTAATACTTATTATTATTGGAGTAAGGATGTTTTTCTTTAAAGTGTAAGTTATAGCAAATAATAACCACAACTTTTATAAAACTAAATTATAAAGGATGAATTCAAACAACAAAATGATTATTTGATTGATATATTATTTATGAAAAAATGGTTAACATACCTGCTGATAGTAGCCTGTTTACAGGTAACAGCGCAACAAAATAATCTTGATTATTTTATAACACAGGGTTTACAAAACAGCCCGTTGTTAAAAGACTACCAGTACCAGGTACAGGGCAACAAAATCGACAGCCAAAGATTAAAAGCAGGTTATGGGCCACAAATAACAGGTAATTCTATTGGCACCTATGCACCCGTTGTAAAAGGTTGGGGTTACGATGTTGCTATTACCAATTTACGTACCTACAATGCTTTAATAGGTGTTTCAAAAATGATTATTGGCAAAGATAATCTCAATAACCAATATCAGTCTTTTCAGTTGCAGATTCTTGGTTTGCAAAATCAGGGTAAAATATCGGAGCAGGATTTAAGAAGAAGTATAACACAACAATACATTACCGCCTATGGCGATTTATTGCAAATTAACTTTAACCAGGAAATAATTACGTTGCTTAAAAATGAAGAAATCATATTAAAAACATTAGCTGAAAAAGGCGTTTATAAGCAAACGGACTATTTATCTTTTCTGGTAAATATTCAACAGCAGGAATTATTGATTAAGCAATTGCACATACAGTACCAGAATGATTATGCCATACTCAATTACATCACAGGGTTAAGTGATACGGCTTATACAATACTGCAATTGCCGCCTGTAGCAGAACCTGTATTGCCACAATTACAGGAAACCATCTTTTATAACCAGTTTAAAATAGACAGTTTGAAAATCAGGACAAGTGATAAACAAATAGATTACAGTTATAAACCACGGGTGAGCATTTTTGCCGATGGCGGTTATAATTCTTCTTTTGCAGTTACACCCTATAAAAACTTTGGGTTAAGTGCAGGAGTGGCAGTTACAGTGCCCATTTATGATGGTAAACAACGAAAGATGCAGCACCAGAAGAATGAAATTGCAGAGCAAACCCGTAAAGCATACCAGGAATTTTTCAATACACAGTACAGCCAGCAGATAAACCAGTTGAAGCAGCAGCTATTGCTTACCGAACAATTAATTGAGCAAACAGGTACTCAAATAAAATATGCTGAAGGATTAATAAAAGCACAGCGGCAGCAATTGGTAACAGGCGATGTACGAATTGCCGACTACATTATTGCTATCGGCAATTACCTGAATGCAAAAAATAGTATTACATTAAATACCATTAATAAACTCCAAATTATTAACCAGATTAATTACTGGAACAGAAAGCTATAAACTACCATGACAAAACTATTATCATATTGTATCGGCTGCTTTGCCATAATGGGTTTAATAAGTTGTGGTGCAGACTCTGCTGCTACAAATGAACCAACGCCGGATGCTGGCATACCTGTAACTGTTACCAATATTTCTGTTGGTGCGCTTGCGGAAACAATAGAACTAAATGCAACATCAGTATTCCAGTTAAAAACATTTATTAAAGCCAATGCCACTGGCTATCTCCAATTGGTAAATGCACAATTAGGTAATTATATCAACAAAGGACAGCAGGTATTTATTATAAAAACCAAAGAAGCCGAAGCTCTCGGAAATACCATTAACGTATTGGATTCTTCCTTTCGTTTTACAGGTATGGTGCCAATTAAATCTCCCGGCAGCGGCTATGTAACTACACTTAACTACAGAAACGGTGATTATGTGCAAGATGGAGAGCAATTGGCGGTTATAAGTGATAAGAACAGTTTTGTTTTTTTACTTGACCTCCCGTATGAATTGAAACCTTTTTTAGCAGGCAATAAAAATGTTTTAGTGAAGCTGCCGGATGGTACACAGCTAAGCGGCTATATAGCTTCTTTAATGCCTACTGTTGATGCTGTTTCACAAACGCAGGCAATTGTAATAAAAGTAAATGGGAGCCAGCAAATACCCGAAGGATTGATTGCAAAAGTAACCCTGGTGAAAAAGTCAAAAGGTAATGCTGTTTCACTACCAAAAGAGGCGGTGTTAACAGATGAAGTTCAGGGGGAGTTTTGGGTAATGAAATTAATTGACAGTGTTACAGCGGTAAAAGTTCCTGTAAAAAAAGGTTTGGAAAACGGAAGCAATGTAGAAATTGTATCGCCAATTTTTTCTATAAATGATAAGATTTTACTTACCGGTAATTATGGATTATCAGATACAGCAAGAGTAACCGTACTTCAACAATAACAATATGAAAAATTTCTTTGTTTCCCATAAAAATCCGGTTACTGTTGTATTAGCCATAATTATTTTGGGTGGTCTGTTTGCCTACAGCAAATTGCAAACAGCCCTATTTCCTGAAATCACTTTTCCAAAGATAAAAATTATAGCAGATGCAGGGCAACAGCCGGTAAATAAAATGATGATAACGGTAACCCGTGAACTGGAAAATGCTGTGAAGCAGGTGCCGGATTTAAAAATGATACGCAGCACCACCAGCCGTGGGAGTTGCGAAATAAGTGCTTACATGGATTGGAAAGCAAATATTGATGTGAGCCAGCAGCGCATAGAATCTAAGATAAGCCAGATAAGAAATGTACTACCACCCGATGTGCAGATAACGGTGGAAAGAATGAACCCTTCTATATTGCCGGTGATTGGCTATACACTGGAAGCACCGGGCATGACACCAATTGAAGAAAAGTTACTGGCAATGTACACCATTAAACCTTTTTTATCGCAGGTAGAAGGGGTAAGTGAAATACGGGTTATAGGGGGAAAAACAAAGGAGTACTGGCTTACGCTCAATACTGGTAAAATGAGTGCCCTTGGAATAACACCCGATGCAATTATTACAGCACTCAATGCAACCAATTTTATCAAGTCAAATGGATATTTATCCGATTACCGGCAGATGTATTTAACCGTTACAGATGCAGTGGTGGACACAAAAGCTGAATTAGAAAAATTAGTCATCAGCAACAATGGTAAGCGGATAGTTACGCTACAGGATATTGCAGCAATTGATATACAGGAGGCAAAAGAATACGTAAAAATAAATGCCAATGGCCATTCTGCTATTTTACTGGCTGTGGTAAAACAACCCAATGCCAACCTGGTGGATTTGTCGGATAAGATGCAGAAGAAGGTAGAGGAACTCCGAAAAGTATTACCCAAAGGTGTTACCATACAGCCCTTTTATGTGCAATCTGATTTTGTAAAAGAATCCATTAAAAGTGTTACCGATAGTTTATGGATTGGCTTAGCCCTTGCCATCATCGTTGCTATAATTTTTCTGCGTTCTTTAAAAGCAAGTGCAGTTATTTTAATAGCCATACCAGTTACGCTGCTGCTTACTTTAATTGTATTGTATGCTACCGGGCAAACTTTTAATATCATGACCCTTGGAGCAATTGCTGCCGCCATTGGGTTAATTATTGATGATGCCATAGTTGTAGTGGAACAAATACATCGTACCCATGAGGAACACCCTGAAGAACCGACTACTAACCTCTTACAAAAAGCGATTAAATATCTATTACCTGCAATGGTGGGTTCATCGCTAAGTACCATTGTAATATTTGTTCCGTTTATTTTAATGACTGGTGTAGCTGGTGCATATTTTAAAGTAATGACCGATACAATGATTATTACTTTGGTATGCTCCTTTTTTGTAAGCTGGATTGGCCTGCCGGTTATTTATTTATTACTCAGCAGAAACAAACCTAAGCTGCTTAATGCAAAACAACGGTTAAAGCGTTTAAAACAAAGTAAACAACCTGTACATGCCGTACACAACCAAAAATGGGTTGGTTTCTTTATAAAGAAGCCATACATAAGTGTGTTGTTTATGCTGGTACTGGCAGCAAGCATTTATTATATTTTACCGAAATTACAAACAGGCTTTTTGCCGGAGATGGATGAAGGAAGTATTGTCCTGGATTACAGTTCTCCTCCTGGCACTTCATTAGAAGAAACAGACCGGATGTTGAGAGAAGTGGAAAAAATAATTACTAAAATTCCTGAAGTAGAAACTTACTCCAGACGAACAGGTACGCAGATGGGCTTTTTTATAACAGAGCCTAACCGGGGCGATTACCTTATTCAATTAAAGAAAAAAAGAAAGCGTACGTCTAACCAGGTAATTGATGAAATAAGAGCAAAAGTAGAACCTACACAACCTGCTTTACGAATAGATTTCGGACAGGTAATTGGCGATATGCTGGGAGATTTAATGACCTCAGTACAACCCATTGAAGTAAAAATATTTGGTGCCGATCAAAAGAAATTACAGGAACTGTCCAGGCAAGTTAGTGAAGTAGTTACCGATGTAAAAGGCACTGCCGATGTGTTTGATGGGATTGTTATTG
>DAOLYC010000175.1:0-5466 GCA_035425605.1 Ferruginibacter sp. | reverse complement strand
GTAAATTTCAAACACCCTTTAATCCTTTTAAATGGGGCGATGCATTTACTGAAGGCAATAGCTGGCATTATAGTTGGAGCGTTTTTCATGATGTGCAGGGGTTAATAGATTTGATGGGAGGAAAAAAGATGTTTTGCAAAATGCTTGATTCTGTTTTTTCGATGCCACCTGTTTTTGATGATAGTTATTATGGCGGAATCATACATGAAATACGTGAAATGCAAATTGCCGGAATGGGGCAATATGCACATGGCAACCAACCCATACAGCACATGATATATTTATACAACTATGCAGGCGAGCCATGGAAAACACAATACTGGGCTCGTGAAACGATGAACAGATTATACAAACCAACACCCGATGGTTATTGTGGCGATGAAGATAATGGCCAAACCAGTGCCTGGTATGTGTTTTCGGCAATGGGTTTTTACCCTGTATGCCCGGCAAGTAACCAGTATGTGATGGGAGCACCTTTATTTAAAAAAATTATATTGAATTTAGAAAACGGGAAAAAATTTACTATTGAAGCACCAAAAAATAATTCAGATAATAAGTATGTACATGCTGTAACAATGAATGGTAAAAACTATACCAATAACTGGTTAAATCATTTTGAAATTTTTAAAGGAGGCCTTCTACAATTAAACATGGGTAAAGTACCATCAATAAATTGGGGGGCTTCTAAAGCAGATGTGCCATATTCTTTTTCGTTGAACAAATAAAAAAATCATTTTAAATTATTTACTATGAAAATCATAATCAATATATTGTTTTTCTTCTTTTCTTTTACTGCTTCGGCACAAATTAATCGTGGTGGATTAACAGAAAGAGATACAAAAGGATTACCAGGCAAATGGACAGGTACGATGGTGTACACAGCCGAAAAAGAGCAGGTTACTTATAAATCGGTATTGGAAATAACCGATATGAAAGATTCAATGATGTTTAACTATATACATGTTGGGCCCGAAGCTAAAATGGATACAGTAAGATATGCCATGCGTATTTATGATGATGGTAACAAACTGGAATTTGATAGCAGTGTATATGATATTATGGCGGTAAGGCGAAAAGGAGTAAGACTTGTTATAATTGCCGAAAGGGAAGGTGTAGATAAATACAGGTCTGCCGATTTTCAGATAACATTAACTATTGGCCCGGGGTATTTAAATATTGTAAAAGGAATCAGGTATGATGATATGACTGAATATTTTATTCGCTACAGGTCTATTTTTACAAAACCGGTTTAAATAAAACCGGGATAATAATTAGTGGTTAAATGGTTTTAAAATAACTGCCAAATTATAATTGGTTAAATTGTATAGAGAAATGATGGCTGTAACACTTATAACTAATATTAAACAATTAATTGGCACAAGAGAAAATTCTACTTTGCTGCGTGGAAAAGAGCTTGCCAATCTCCCTTCAATTGAAGATGCATTTCTTTTAATTGAAGATGGAATTATTGTTGAATATGGCGCTATGTACGAACTGGAGTTAAAAATTCCACATCTGCCTAAAGATATTATTGATGCAAAAGCTGCTTTTGTATTACCCACCTGGTGCGATAGCCACACACATATTGTGTTTGCTCAAACCCGTGAAGAAGAATTTATTTACAAACTTAAAGGGATGAGTTATGCAGAGATTGCAGCCAGGGGCGGTGGCATCTTAAACTCGGCAAATAAATTAAATACAGCTACCGAAGATGAATTATTTAACAACGCTTATAAAAGAATACAGGATGTGATAAAACTTGGTACTGGGGCTATCGAAATAAAATCAGGTTATGGATTAACTATTGATGGAGAGTTGAAAATGCTAAGGGTGATAAAAAGGTTAAAAGAAAAATGCAGCATACCTATTAAAGCAACATTTCTTGGTGCACATACTTATCCATTAGCTTATAAAGAAAATCATCAGGGTTATATCAACCAGATTATTAACGAAATGCTGCCTGTAATAGCCAAAGAGAAACTGGCCGATTATATTGATTGTTTTTGCGAATCCGGTTTTTTCTCTGCACTAGAGATGGAAACGATTGTAAATGCTGGTATAGGGTTTGGATTAAAACCCAAACTGCATGTTAACCAATTAAACAGTATTGGCGGTATAGAATCTGCAATAAGGTTAAGCAGTTTATCGGTGGATCACCTGGAAACGATGACAGATAATGATATTAAATTATTAAGCGCCTCTAATACTATTGGTACACTTTTGCCAACAGCAGCATTCTTCCTTCGAATGGGTTTTCAACCAGCTCGGCAATTGATAGATGCAGGTTGTGCAATTGCACTTGCTTCCGATTTCAACCCAGGTTCTTCACCCAGCGGTAATATGAACTTTGTTATATCGCTCAGTTGCATACAAATGAAAATGCTGCCCGAAGAAGCCATTAATGCTGCTACATTAAATGCTGCTTATGCTGTAGAACTGCAAGATCAACTTGGCTCTGTTACCATTGGGAAAAAAGCTAGTCTTATTTTTACAAAACCTATTCCTTCTTTGGCTTACTTGCCTTATTCTTTTGGCGAAAATAATATAGATAAGGTAATGATAAATGGAGCGTTTGTATGATTTTAAAAAAAGAAAGGTAACTGAAAAGGTTAAATAGAATTTTTTATGGGAAGTACAACTCAATTCAGTTTTTGTTTAAGTAAAATCTGTATTTAACTTCGCAAAGTTCCAAATAGTATTATTCATACTGTAAAGAACAAAAACGAAACATCATTATTAGAACTTACAAAATAATATTTACATGCAATTAATAGAATGTGTTCCTAATTTTTCTGAAGGAAATGATTTAAATATCATCAAACAAATAACCAATGAAATTGAAAAAGTTGATGGGGTACGACTTTTAAATGTTGATCCGGGGAAAGCCACCAACCGAACTGTAGTAACAATGGTTGGCGAACCGGTTAATGTTATAGAAGCCGCATTTAGGGCAATAAAAAAAGCCGGAGAGTTGATAGATATGTCAAAACATAAAGGCGAACACCCACGCATGGGAGCAACCGATGTTTGTCCGCTAATTCCCATTGCTAATATAAGTATGGAAGAAACCGCAAAGTTTGCACAACTTCTTGCCAAAAGAGTAGGTGATGAACTTAAGATTCCTGTTTATTTATACGAAGCAGCGCAAGCTAATAAAGAACGTAGTAACTTAAGTGTGATTCGTGCCGGAGAATACGAAGGCTTTTTTAAAAAAATTAAGCAACCGGATTGGACACCAGATTTTGGCCCGGCTGAGTTTGATGCCAAACGTGGCGGTACTGTAATTGGCGCCAGGGATTTTCTGGTAGCATATAATATCAATTTAAACACAACATCTACACGCCGTGCCAATGCCATTGCATTTGATGTAAGAGAAGCCGGCCGCAATGTAGAAAAAGACGGAAAAAAAGTAAATCAACCAGGTTCTTTAAAAAGTGTAAAAGCAATTGGTTGGTTTATTGAAGAATATGGAGTAGCTCAAATTTCTATGAACCTTACCAACATAAACACCACAGCAGTGCATGTTGCTTTTGATGAAGTGTGCCGCTCGGCCACTTCAAGAGGAATTAGGGTTACCGGCAGCGAATTGGTTGGATTGATTCCGCTAAAAGCCATGACCGATGCCGGCAAATATTTTCTGCGGAAACAAAAACGCAGCACAGGCGTAAGTGAAAAAGAACTTATTAAAATTGCTATTAAAAGTATGGGACTTGATGAACTTGGTCCTTTCAATCCACAAGAACGCATCATTGAGTACATGCTTGCTAATCCGGCTGACAGCCGCTTGATAAGCATGAACCTCACCGACTTTGCAAATGAAACAGCCAGTGAAAGCCCTGCACCTGGCGGAGGTTCTATAAGCGCTTATATTGCTACATTAGGAATTAGCTTAGGCACTATGGTAGCAAATTTAAGTAGCCATAAAAAAGGATGGGACGACCGGTGGGAAGAGTTTAGTAATTATGCTGAACAAGGCGAAGTGTATAAATCAGAGTTGTTACGTCTTGTAGATGCTGATACTGCAGCATTTCAAAAAATAATGCAGGCATTTGCCTTGCCCAAAACAACGCAGGAAGAAAAAGCCATCCGATCTCAAGCAATTCAGGAAGCTACAAAATTTGCTATTGAAATACCTTTTGCAGTTTTGGAAACAGCATATAAAAGTATGCAGGTTATTAAAGAAATGGTTATAAAGGGTAATCCTAATTCTATAACAGATGCTGGTGTTGGTGCACTTTGTGCACGCTCGGCTGTAATTGGTGCTTTTATGAATGTTCGTATAAATAGCGTTGGTTACAACGACAAAAATTTTACTGCCGACCTCATTGCCCGTGGTACCACCATTCAAAACAATGCTATTGCACTGGAAGCAGAAATAATAAAACTAATTGACGAGAAAATTGAAAGTTAAAATTAGAGCAGCTTTTTAAATGCTTAACTATTTTGGTGTATTAAAAATAAAAACTAATTGATTTACCATTTAGGTTATTAGGAAAAGCCTTAATTATCTGTATTTTATTAACAAACCAAAGTTGCATTGTGAAATTTTATTTTGCATGAATTTTTCTATTGAACAATCTTCAGTTTTTATATTGATATTTTTTAAATAGCGCCAAATCATCTTTTATTTTACAGGAAAAGTATTTGGCACCTGTTGTTAATATATTTTAAATGAGATAAAAATGTGCTGAAATTAATTAAACTAATGTATACTTTTAATCTCTTAAAATAATTTAACATGAAAGCACATCTTCGTGAAATTAGTCAACAGCAGAAAGATTCCTGGAACAAGTTTTCTCCCGGATGGAAAAAATGGGATGAAATAAACATGAATTTTATTAAACCCATGGGAGATGAAATTATTCGCATGATTAAAATAAAAGATTCTGATATGGTGCTTGATGTGGCAGCAGGCACCGGCGAGCCAGGATTAACGATAGCAAGTATGTTAAAAACCGGAAAGGTTACAAGCACCGATCAGGCAGAAGGTATGTTGGCAACTGCTATTGAAAAAGCCAAATCAAGAGGATTAAAAAATTTTGAAACAAAAGTTTGCGATGTTAGTGAATTGCCTTTTAACAACAATAGTTTTGATGCTATTAGTTGTAGGTTTGGCTTTATGTTTTTTCCGGATATGCTGTTGGCTGCAAAAGAAATGGCCAGGGTATTAAAACCCGGTGGAAGAGTAGCTTTTTCAGTTTGGGATGTGCCAGAAAAAAATTTTTGGATAACAGTTATGGGAGGTACAATAAATAAGTATATACAAATACAACCTCCACCACCCGGTGCGCCAGGTATGTTTAGGTGTGCTGCACCAGGATTAATGACTTCCATATTTAAAGAAGCCGGATTTTCAATTATTTCTGAAACTGAAGTAAACAGTAAACTACAATGTGGTACAACTGAAGTTTATTGGAATATGATGATGGAAGTAGCAGCGCCATTTGAAGCTGCATTAAATAAAGC
>DAOLYC010000174.1:0-5492 GCA_035425605.1 Ferruginibacter sp. | reverse complement strand
TCAATTAATTTGCTTTGCCGTTCGTTTTCTTTTTGTAATTGCTGATGGTACTTCAGCAGGTGCTGAAGTTTATTGTTGATGCGTTTGATATTTTGTTCTAAATCACTCATAACCCAAACCTAAAAAATGGTTGCAGATTGTTAATGTTTAAATATTATTTTTTACCAGAAGTGGTTGTTCAATATTTATTTTAATAATGTACCATTATTTCCTTATCTCAGCACCTAATTCTTTTTCGTACGAAGTTATAATCTTACTCATCATTTCATCAATCTCTTTATCTGTCATGGTTTTTTCTTCATCTAAAAATGTAAAACTAATAGCCAATGATTTTTTATCAGCACCAATCTTTTCACTTTCAAATATATCAAACAAACCAATGGATTGTAATTTATTTATGCCAGCTTTTTCAGTTGCTTTTTCAACTTCAGTAAACGGCATCTCTTTATTTACAATTATGGCAAGGTCACGGTTTACTTTAGGATATTTAGCAACTTCTTTGTACTGCAGATTTATCTTTTTGTTCAATGCCAGTAACCGATCCCAATTTAAATCGGCATAAAATACCGGTTGTTTTATATCAAACTGTGCTGCTTTGTTATTGCTTACCAAACCCATTTCTGCAATGGGTTCATTTTTTATTATAGCTTGTAAACTATTTTCCAGGTTTATGTTTTCCGATGTATTGTACTTGTCAATTCGTAATCCCAATACATTTATAACTTTTTCAAACACTGCTTTAATAAAGTAAATGTCGGTTATTTCGACTTTTTGTTTCCACCCGTATTTAGTTTTATTACCTGTAATATAGATAACGAGGTGATTGTTTTCAACATATTTTCCGGTATCATTAACCCTATAGGTTTTTCCAAATTCAAAAAATTTTAAGTCGGTATTTTTCCTGTTAAGGTTATAGGCAATTGTTGTAAGTCCCGATTCCAACATGGCAGGCCGTAATATGTTCAGTTCTTCACTTAAATTATTTATCATCTTTACCGTACTGCTTAACTCTTCATCACTGTAATAAGCGCTGTTGGTGATGGAGTTGGTAAAAATTTCCTGAAATCCACTTCCCGCCAGGTATTCGGCAATCTTTTCTGTATAGGCTGTTTCATGCGCCAATGTTTCCACCGCAGGTGCAATGGTAATCATGTTTGGAATATCTACATTATCCAAACCGTCAATCCGCATTATTTCTTCCACAATATCGGCGCCGTTACTTATGTCGGTTTTATTAAATGGTACACAAAAACGCATTTCATCTGCACCTTCTTTTATCAGCTCAAAACCCAGGCTATGTAAAATATTTTTAATGGTATCGCTATGATAATTTTTGCCGCTTAGTTTTTTTAGATAATGATATTTAAGTGCTACTTCTGTTTTTTGATGTGGCGATGGATATACATCAATGATATCGCTGGCAATTTCGCCGCCGGCAATTTCTTTAATTAATACGGCAGCCCGTTTTAAAACATTTACTGTATTGCTTATATCAACAGCTTTTTCAAAACGGGTGGCGGCATCGGTACGTAACCCATGTTGTAAAGATGTTTTACGGATGCTGGTTGGATTAAACCAGGCGCTTTCTAAAAAAATATTTTTTGTGCCGGTTGTTACACCGCTGTGCATACCACCATAAACGCCGGCAATACACATTGGCGCTTCTTCATTACAAATCATAAGGTCATCAGCCAATAATTTTCTTTCCTTTTCGTCAAGCGTAACAAATAATGAGCCTGTAGGTAAATTTTTAACAATCACTTTGTTGCCTGTTATGGCAGTAGCATCAAATGCATGTAAGGGTTGCCCGGTTTCATGCAGTATGAAGTTTGTGATGTCAACAATATTATTGATGGGTTTTAACCCAATACTTTTTAATTTTTGTTGTAGCCAGTTGGGGCTTTCGGCAATGGTTACGTTTTCTATGCTTACACCTGCATAGCGCTGGCAGGCATCTGTATTTTCTACAATAACTTTTATTTGTAATCCCTGATTATCGGGTTTAAAATTATTTTTAAATGGAGATTTAACAACAGTATCTTTTTTATTATGATGCGACAAATAAGCACATACATCTTTAGCCACACCCAGGTGGCTCATGGCATCACTACGGTTTGGTGTTAATCCAATTTCAAAAATATAATCATCGGTAAGTTTAAAATAATCAGATGCAGTTGTACCTACCTCCACATCAATAGGTAAAACTAAAATGCCATCGTGACTTTCGCCAATACCAATTTCATCTTCGGCACAAATCATTCCATGGCTTTCAATGCCACGTATCTTTGCTTTCTTCATCGTTAATGGCTGCCCATTTACCGGGTAAATGGTTGAACCAATTGTAGCAACAATCACTTTTTGCCCGGCAGCAACATTGGCTGCACCACAAATTATTTGTAAATTTTCTTTGGCGCCAATATTTACCGATGTAAGTTTTAATTTATCGGCATCGGGATGTTTTTCGCAGGTTAAAACTTCGCCAATTACAAGCCCCTGCAGGCCACCTTTTATAGCTTCTTTCTTTTCAAGACTTTCCACTTCAAGGCCAATGGAAGTAAGTATCTTACTGAGTTTTTCTGGTTCAATAATTTCCGGAAGGTAGTCGCACAACCAGTTATAACTTATGATCATCGGAACAACAAAATTTAATATTAATGGGCAAAGATAGTTTTTTGAAAGCTAAAGAAAATAAAAGTAAAAGACTCATAAGCTAAGCATTGATAAAGAATATTACAATACCCATTATAAAACTTGAAGTGCAAAAAAGAAATTTTATGTTTTTTCGATTGTTAATAAAACCCACAAGAAAGCCAATTTTATTGATTTTTTGGCTGTTAATTGCCTGTGGGTAAATTTCTGTAAACCTTAATAAGTTATATTTGCTGTGGATAGCGATGGGGAAAACCTATGTAAAAGTAACTTGAATGTATATGTGGATAAAAATCATTGAATACTGATGGTTGATTTGCCATTACCTTAGCCGCCCTACACCTAACAACCCTAACAAGCGAGGAAATTTAGAACATGGAACTTACTAACTTTAATAAAGACAAAAAGCTGCGGCGTAAAGCGCCCATTGACCTTGGTAACATGATGTTTGGCAAGGTTCCCCCACAAGCAAAAGATTTAGAAGAAGCAGTACTTGGCGCTATTATGCTTGAAAAAAGTGCTTTTGATACAGTGGTAGAAATTTTAAAACCCGAATGTTTTTATTTGGATGCCAACCAGCGTATTTACAAGGCTATGCAGGGCCTGGCAATAAAAAGTTTACCGATAGACTTGCTTACCGTTGTTGAAGAATTAAAATTTAGAGAAGAACTTGATTTGGTTGGCGGGCCATATTATGTTACCAAGCTTACTAATGCAGTTGTGTCATCGGCCAATATTGAATCCCACTCAAGAATTGTTTTACAAAAATTTATTCAGCGTGAACTGATACGCATAAGTGGTGAAATTATTGGTGATGCATATGAAGACAGTACAGATGTTTTTGATATGCTGGATGAAGCCGAAGGAAAATTATTTGAAATAACCAATAATCACCTTCGTAAGAATTTTGATTCAATTGATACGGTTTTGGTAAAAACAATTCAACGCATAGAAGATATGCGTAACCGGCAGGAAGATATAACCGGTGTGCCTACAGGCTTTAAAGCTTTAGACAGGATAACTTATGGATGGCAATCAACAGATTTGATTGTGCTTGCTGCCAGGCCATCAGTAGGTAAAACAGCATTTGCCTTAAACCTGGCACGTAGTGCAGCAATGGATAAAACTAAACCCACAGCCGTTGGATTTTTTAGTTTGGAAATGAGCAGCAGCCAATTGGTGCAACGTATTTTAAGCGCCGAAAGTGAAATTTGGTTAGAGAAAATTGCCCGTGGTAAACTGGAAGAACACGAGATGAAGCAATTGTATAAAAACGGTATTGAACGTTTATCAAAAGCGCCAATTTTTATTGACGACACGCCAGCACTTAATATTTTTGAATTGAGGGCCAAATGCCGTCGTTTAAAAAACAAACACAATGTGGGATTGATAATTATTGATTATTTACAGTTAATGAGTGGCGCCGGGGAAAATCGCCATGGCAACAGGGAGCAGGAGATAAGCCGCATTTCGAGAGACCTTAAAGGCCTTGCAAAGGAATTACAAGTACCCATTATTGCTTTATCGCAATTAAGCCGTGAAGTAGAAAAAAGAAAGGAAGGCGCTAAAATTCCGCAATTGAGCGATTTGAGAGAATCGGGTGCTATTGAGCAGGATGCCGATATGGTTATGTTCTTGTATAGGCCCGAATATTATGAAATTACAAGCAATGAAAATGGTGATAATAATAAAGGCGAAACATTTGTAAAAATTGCCAAACACCGTAATGGTAGTTTGGATACCATTAAATTAAAAGCTTTGTTGCATATTCAAAAATTTATTGAAGAAGATAACGATGGTAATTTTGCCAGTGGTTTGCCAGGTGGCAATTGGAAACCTATTAAAACCGACGATGAGGATGGCGCAAAACTGTATATTCAAAAAGGAAGTAAAATGAATGATGGTGAATTTGATGAAGATGCACCTTTTTAAAATTTTGAATGCTTAATTTTGAATGAAGAGTAAACTATAATATTACTCTTCATTTTATTTTATGATACTCCCATTTTTTTATAGCGAAGATGTAGTTGTAACCGATGCGGATGTTGTGTTGAATGAAGCCAACAGCAAGCATATTGTGCAGGTGTTGCGAATGCAAAATGGCGATCAACTGCAAATAACAAATGGTAAAGGCAATTTATTTATTGCCGAAATAACTGATAATAACAGAAAAAGATGCGCTGCAAAAATTTTGCAAACCAGCAGCCATCAACCAGCGGCTAACTATATTACGGTTGCCATTTCCTTAATTAAAAACAATAGCAGGTTTGAATGGTTTTTAGAAAAAGCCACAGAGATTGGTGTAAGAGAAATTATTCCAATTTTATGCGAAAGAACCGAAAAAACTACTGTTAAGGCCGATAGATTAAAAAATATTTTAGTGAGCGCTATGTTACAATCGCAACAAACATGGCTGCCGGTTTTACATGAACCGGCAAAATTCAATAATCTAATTAATTCGGCCAATCAACAACAAAAATTTATTGCTCATTGCATAAACGATACCAAAAGAAATTTAGCCGATGTAAATAATGAGTCGCTTTCATCTAAGATTATTTTAATTGGCCCCGAAGGAGATTTTACGCCACAAGAAATTGAACTTGCTTTACAAAATCATTTTATTGCGGTGTCTCTTGGCAATACCAGGTTAAGAACCGAAACTGCTGGTATGGTTGCAGCTACTTTACTTTGCCTGGTCTGAATTACTTTGCTCTTCATTTTTTATTGTAGGTTCATTCAATTGTACCACCCGGTTTGTATTCATGCGTTTTCGCATAACCATATTCAGCATTTCCACTGCAAAAGAAAATGCCATACCAAAATAAATATAATTCTTCAGGTGT
>DAOLYC010000173.1:0-5517 GCA_035425605.1 Ferruginibacter sp. | reverse complement strand
TGGCTGCATATTTTTGATAAGTATAGCGCTTCTTCTGCAGCCGTATCACCGGCGCCAACAATGGCCACTTCTTTTCCTTTAAAGAAAAATCCATCACAAACTGCACAAGCGCTTACTCCATAACCATTAAGCCGTTGCTCACTTTCAATACCAAGCCATTTTGCCGATGCGCCGGTTGATATGATTAAAGCATCAGTCTCAATCCATTTCTCTTCATCAATCTCAACCTTTAATGGTCTGGTCGAAAAATCAACTTTTGTTGCAAGGCCATACCGTATATCTGCCCCCATGCGCTTTGCCTGGTTTTCAAAATTCACCATCATATCTGGTCCCTGAATTCCATCGGGATAGCCGGGATAGTTCTCAACTTCGGTGGTAATGGTTAACTGTCCGCCGGGCTGTACACCCTGGTACAACACCGGGTTTAAACCTGCCCGTGATGCATAAATGGCCGCTGTATAACCTGCAGGCCCCGATCCTAATATTAAACAATGTACTTTTTCAACTGACATAAAATTGCTCCTGTATTTTTTATAACGAAAGTAAATGAAATTATTTTATTGAAACTTTTTATCGGGCAATTACAGTACTTATCATTGATGCATATCCACAAAAGGCACCAAGTGCTCCATTGCTTATATTGCCAATAACTTTTCCAGGTTGCGAAAAAGGATTGCCAATGCTTTGCTGGTTAAATTCCCAGGTATTCCAAAAAGTATAAGTTGCCTTATCAATGTTTGAAAGTTTAAAAGAAATGGTATCGCCCCGTGCAAAAAGCCTTTCATCGCCACTGGGCATGCTGCCATTCCTATCAACACCGGGCTCTACAATTCCCTGGTAGGTGGTGCCGTCAACTACTTCATCGTTAAATACCGAATTAAAACCCGGTAAAAAACGTTCGCTATTGCGTTTGGTAAAATAGCGAACATAATTGCCTAGCCCCGGAGGATCAATAACCCTGGCCAATAATAATCTTTTAGAAGTATCTACACCCGCTGGCGGATTTTTTGTCCATATCGAATCAATAACTTTTGAAAGTGCCGGAATGGTAGTAATGGCTGTATAAGTTTTTCCATCAACTTTTATGTGTAATGTATATTGTTTGGCAAATTGGCCAATAAACGCTGTTGCCAGGTTTGAAGAATCGATTCCATAATAATAAATTGAATATCCATTGGCAAGTGGTACAGCATATTCTTTAAATGTATGTGTTACCGTACCATTGCTCATGGTAACATCTGCATTGTGTATAAAAGAATTTGATAAAATTTGTGGATTTATCTCGTTAAAAAAATCTAAGCTTTTGCTAAGTGCAACTGTAGGTGCTGTTCCATTTTCTATTTGGGCATCAACTACTAAAACCGGTTCCACAGAATTTAATTTAAAATCTATATTTTTTTTGCAGGAAAAAAATAAAAAACAAAAAACCAGAAAAAAGATAAGTCGTTTCATTACTGCAAAACTAAATTATAGAAGGGTAATATTGCCTGATAACTGTTAAAATTATTTCTACACATTAATGGCGGGTATATAAATATTTACTTATTTTCTATCGGCCTTACAGAATAGCCTTCATTGCGAAGCAATTGTATTAAGCCTTCCTGGCCAACTAAATGACCGGATCCAACTGCAGTAAAAACGGGCTCTTTCTTCATTATTTCATTTAATTTTATCACCCAGACTTTATTTCTGTTGTACAATAAAATATCCTGGTTTTCCTGCATTCCAAATGTTGTATCCAGCATCATTTCTTTTATAGATTTCAAATCTTGTTGCAGGTAAGTTTTATTCATCAATGCAAAATATTTTCTAGATTTTTCCATACTGTCAATTGTATGCAAGAGTTCTTTTGCCTGTTGTTCATACGGTATGCTATCAAAAATGGAGGCTTGAAAAGCCATTGTTTCCAGTCCATCTATTTCTTTATTATCTTTTTTTGCAATGGCCATTATGCCTTCTTCCACACCACTAACAGTTTGGCAGGGCATCATCTTAGGGTAAAGCATGGCTATTAAAAAATAAGGTTTCATATTTTTAAAAATACCCAGCGGTGTTTTAAGGCTATCTTTAAAATAGTCCGAAACCCTGTCAAATTCAACAGTATCAATAAAGTCTTCTAACTTTTTACCATCTTTCATATTCATTAACATTAACCCTCCTAATAATGTTGCCGGATTATCAATGTCCAGTTCAAAATAAATTTTGTTACTGTTTTTTATTGCCTGCCTGCAAGCATCACTGAAATGAATATCCTGTTTACAAAGCAAATGAAAAGTTCCATACAGGTAACTGGGTTTTGCTAAACCATTTCCAGTTATTTCCCAAAGCAATGTATTGCCATCAGCATTAGTTTTTAATTCTATTGATTTTGTTTGTGCTTTGGTACTATATATACCCAACAAAAAACAAAATATAAATATGTACTTCATTAAATGAATTTTATTTAAAATTACATTTTACACAGCATTGTTAATATTAATTTATTATATTGTTTAAAATTATTTTCAATGAAAATTGCTACCATAACTTGTCTGCTTATTATTTGTTTAACTTTTACCGCTACTGCACAAAAAGACCAGCCTGCATTTGGAAAGATTGATAAAGCCGATTTGGAGATGAAAGATTGTGATTTTGATAAAGGCGCCGAAGCCCTGGTTTTAATTGATTACGGAAATACTTATTACGATCGTGGAACTGAGGGGTACTCTTTATTTAAAACAATTTATGAACGCCGTACACGGATAAAAATTTTAAAAGAAAAAGGAATTGAACAAGCTAATATAGAAATTCCATATTATACACATAATAATGAAGAACGTATTTTACGGTTAAAAGCAAAAACATATAACCTGGATGAAACTGGCAAGATAGTTTCTTCCGAAGTAAAGAAAAGCAGTATTTACACAAAAAAAATTGACGGGTTTTATTCAAAGATGATAATTGCTTTTCCGGAAGTAAAACCAGGAAGTGTTATTGAATATTCCTATGCTATGGAAAGAGAAACCATGAGTAATTTACGAAACTGGTATTTCCAGGGGCGCATACCGGTTCGCTACAGCGAATATCAACTTACAATACCGCAGATATTTGTTTTTTCAGAACAAGCGTTGGTAGCTGACCCTATTGAAAAAAAGCAGGAAGTAATTTCAGACCTGATAACATCAAGCCAGGGTGTTGTAGAAACAAATTCAATAAGAAAAGATTACAAAATGCATAACCTGGTTGGTATAAAAGATGAGCCATACATGGGAGCAGCGAAAGATTATATGCAGCGGCTTGAATTTAAACTCACTCAGATTGTTTATTCGGATAATAATATTGTTGATTTAAGTTTAAAATGGAAAGATGTAATTAAAAATTTATTTGCTGATGAAGAATTTGGCTTGCAGTTACAAAAAGGATTATCAACCACATCCAGGCTGATTGAAGAGTCGGATAAGTTTAACAATGGAGAAACCAAAATGCAGTTTTTATACAATAGCATAAGGGAGCAAATGACCTGGAATGGAGATTATGACATTTATACCGATAATGGCGTTAATAATACCTGGGATACAAAAACCGGTAATTCGGCCGATATAAACCTTTTGCTTATAAATATTTTAAACAAAGCCGGCATAAAAACTACTCCAATCTTGTTTAGTACCAGGCAACATGGCCTGGTATCGCCGGGTTATCCTTATGCAAACCAGTTTAATACAGTAATGGCTTATGTAGAAGTAAATAACAAATCATTTATACTAGATGCAACAAACAAGTTTATCAATTATAAATTGATACCAAGTTATGTGGTAAATACGCAAGGGTTATTATTGAAAGGACAAGATGGAATGTGGAAAGATATTTTGAATGGCAAATACCTATACAAAGTTATGGCAGCCGTGCAGGGAGAAATTGATGCAACAGGTACTTTAAAAGGAAATGGCATTGTAAACTGTTATGATTATGCCAGAGTTCAGAGGTGCAGAAGCTGGCATACAGATAAACAAAAGTTTAAGGAAGATTATTTTGTTAAACCATATCCCAATATTAATATAGAAGATATACAGATAAATAATCTTACAGCAGATTCAATACCTTTTGAACAAAAAATAAATTTTACCAGTAAGCTGAATAGCTCCGGAGCTTATCAGTATTTTTCGTTAAACCTTTTTTCGGAACTTGAAACGAACCCGTTTATTGCCAATAATCGAATTAGTGATATTGATTTTGGGATACCGCAGGTTTATACCATTTTTGGAAACTATACTATACCGGAAGGATATGTTTTTGATGGCCTGCCTGAAAATATATTATTAACTACACCCGATAAAAGTATTGTGTTTAGCCGAACATCTAAAACAGATGCCAACCTCCTAAATGTTCATATTACAGTGGAGTTTAAAAGATCGTTTTATACAGCCGGATCTTATCCCGATTTTAAAGAGTTTTACAAAAAAATGTTCGATAAACTAAATGAACAGGTGGTGATAAAAAAGAGTAGTAAACCATAGTTAAATAAAATTAATATTTAGTACTAAAATTTGTGCAGAAAATTTATTAAGATAAATTTTCTAACTAAAATCCAAATAAGGAAGGATATTTTGCCAGTATATCTTTATTGAAATATTTTTTAAGCATTGTTTTAAAACCTTCAAGCATACGTACATTATTAAGATTTTTATCGGACTCCCACAGGGGTAGTTCAACCATACGTTTATCTAAAGCAATATCAAGATTTTTTAATGATGCTTCAGGCTGTTTACCCAAGCTATAAGCGGCACCTAAATTATAATATCCCCAGGGGTCATTAGGTAAAAAAGCTACCTGGTTTTTAAACATTGCAATGGCTTCAGTTATTTTATTTTGGTTCAACAAGCTGTAACCATATCTTTCCATGATATCTTTTTCCTGTTTATTTATTTGCCAGGCTTTGTTGTAATAATATTCGCTGCTATCATATTTATGTAGCTGTGTATAATAAACATCGGCTGTAATTTTATAACCGTTCCATTCATTAGGTAAAATAGAATTGTATTTTTTTAATGCTGCAATGGCATTGTTGCTTTCATTTTTTCCGGCATAAATAACACCCATATTAAAATAAACATTTGCATTACCGGGTTGAAGAGTTGTTACTTTTTTGTAATCAGCCAAGGCTCCGTCTTTATCATCCAGTATAAATCTGGCATTACCCCGGTTAAGATAAGCCACAGCAAGTGTAGGTTCATACTCAATGGCTTTACTAAAGTCACCGATAGCTGACTTATAATCTTTCAACATATTCTTTGCAGCGCCACGTCCCATATATCCATCTGCATCATTGGGTTTAAGAGATATACATTTCTCATAATCATTTATAGCGGCATCATATTTTTTATCGGCATAATAAATAACAGCCCGGTTTTTATAGGCTGTATAATAAGCCGGGTCAATTTCAATGGCTTTTTCATAATCTTTTAAAGCGCCTGCATTATCGTTTAGTCTGTATTTTACAATTCCTCTGTCGTTATAGGCATTGGCATATCCAGGGTTTAA
>DAOLYC010000172.1:0-5518 GCA_035425605.1 Ferruginibacter sp. | reverse complement strand
CTGTACTGTTCTCCATAAGTGGTGATGGCTACCGGGTTGATATCGCTGTGAAAGGAAAAATCATGAAAATCTTTTACCACGCCGGTAACTGTGCCTGATAAATCATCGCCAATAATGATTTTTTTACCTACTGCTTCTTCCGGTGATTTGAGTCCCAGTTTTTTGACCATCATTTCATTGACTAAAAAATCATGAACCGTATCTGAAGCATTGAGATTCCTCCCTGCTACTAAATCCAAATCAAATGTTTTTAGGTACCATTCATCTGCTGCTTTAATATTCGTCCGGAACATTTCCGGCTCTGTCCTGTTGTCAAATTCTATAGAAGTGGTCCAGGTTTCATCTGATGCCGGCGCTGCATAGCATTGAGACACACTTTGTACACCGGGAATTACTGCTAATTCATTTCTTAATGTTTTGGTGGAGGAGTTTGCTGAGTCAACGCCATTGGGCAACATAATAACTGCATCTTTATTAAAACCCAAATCTGAATTTTTTGCATAATTCATTTGCCGGGTAATTACAATCATTCCGATGATTAAAACCAATGAAATGGTAAATTGGGTTACTATTAATGTCCTTCTTGTATTGAACCCTCCAATATGTTGTTGTGATAATTTTCCTTTCAATGCAGCCACAGGCCTGAAACCCGAAAGAATAAATCCGGGATACGAGCCGGCAAAAAAAGTTGCCACTAAGATAAGTATCAAAAGAAAACCAAATAATAAAGGATTTGAAAAAACATGGATAACCATCTGTGTTTTGAACCAATCATTTACAAAAGGCAAAGCCAAGTAAGAAAGGCCGATGGCAATGACTGTAGCTACAAAAGTTATCATCGCTGTTTCTGCAATAAATTGCCAGAACAACTGCCAGCGCATACTTCCCAAAACTTTTCTTATCCCTACTTCCTTTGCTCTTTTTAATGCTTGTGCCGTTGCCAGGTTTACAAAGTTTACACAAGCGGTAATGATTAGAAACAATCCAATGAAAGATAATATCCAAAGGTTTCTTTTTTCCATTACACCACCATAGCGGCCATCAAAATGAACTTCAGATAATGGTTGCAATTTATAATGATGGATACTATTACTTTTTGGTCTGAATTTAGTAACATAAGCTGGTAATAATTTTTCAACCTGTGCAGCAGATACATTGGGACGAAGCTTTGCATAACACTGCAGGTCAGTAGAGATGCCAAACCATGAATCGTCATTTGAAAACCATTCGTGTTGTGATTCAAGCGTAGCCCAGGAGAGATAAATTTCCTGCTTTTGATCTGTGTTGGTGGGGATATTTTTAAGGATACCCGTAATTTTAAAATCAGCTTTATTTTCGAAACGAAATACCTTATTGATGGCATTTTCCGTACCAAAATATTTTTTAGCCAAATGCTCTGTAATAACAGCCGTATTTGGTTCTGTCAATGCGGTTTTAATATTTCCTTGTAACAGCGGAAAGTTGAATATCTCAAAGAATCCGGGCTCGGCATATACTGCTCCATCTTTTTCTTTAAATTTTTTTACTTCTTTTCCATTGTTAAAACTGATCAGGGGATTTCGTATTAAGACGCTACGGGCAACCTGCTCCGAAAGATTATAATCAGTACGAAACACCTTGGCTAATGGTGGCGGTACACTTGGAACATAACTGATTTGATCTCTTTGCTGTTCCGTTACGAAACGATAAATGCGATCTGGGTTTTTATGAAAATTATCAAAGCTAAGGTGATAGGTTACCAAAGTAAAAATTAATATACAACAGGCAATACTTGTAGCAAGGCCTACAATATTCGTAACACTGTACACTTTGTTTTTCCAAAGATTCCTGTATGCGATTTTTAAATAATTTTTAAACACGGTATTAATGGTTAATGGTTAATTGTTAATGGTGAATTGACAATTCATCATTTTTTATCACTCTGTTCGCAACGATTTCACCGGGTTTGATAATGCTGCTTTGATTGCCTGGAAACTTACTGTGATAATAGCTATTAGCACTGATAATAATCCAGCCAAAACAAAAACCCACCACTGTATATTAATGCGGTAAGTATATCCCTGCAGCCACTTGTTCATGGCAAACCAGGCAATGGGTGCCGCTATTAAAAATGCTATCACAACCAGTTTTAAAAAATCTTTCGATAATAAAGTTGCTATGCCAGCAACACTTGCTCCCAGCACTTTACGTACACCAATTTCTTTTAAACGATTTTCGGCCATGTACATGGCCAGGCCAAATAAACCAAGGCAGGAAATAAAAATTGAAAGCCCGGCAAACAATGCTGATAAATTACCTGTACGCTGTTGTGACATAAATTTATTGGCATACGATTCATCGGCAAAAACATATTCAAAAGGAATTTGAGCATTGTATTTTTTAAATATTGTTTCGGCCTTTGCAATGTTTTGTGAAGCAGGTTGAGTAGGGTTTAGTTTAAAATGTATTACCTGTAAAAAATCAACCGATGGACCAAAAACCATTACAGGATTTACCTTTTTTTCAAATGGCGATTCAAATATAAAATCCTGAACAACACCAATCACATGAAATTGCATATCACCAAAGTTTTTTACAATCATGCCAATGGGGTCTTTTACATGCATGGCTTTTACTGCCGATTCATTTAAAAGTATAGCTGTACTGTCTGTTGGATAATTATAAATATCTATATCTCTGCCTTGTAAAAGTTTTACACCCATTGTTTTTACAAAATCAGCATCTGAGGCCATCCTAATAAAGTCAATTTTCTTATCTGCTTCTGTACATCCATCCCACGAAAAACCCCAACTGTCGTTTCTGCGTTGTGTAATGGGATTTAAGGATCTTGAAACAGAAACCGCAGCACCACTGTTTATCAGCTCCTGCCTGATAAGCGGATAATTTTTATCTGCATCGCCCTGTACAAAAGTATAAACAAGGCTGTTTCTGTTGTAACCGGTATCACGATTTTGTGCATATTTAATTTGCTGACTAACGATGATGGTGCTGATGATAAGAATAATTGCAAAAGAAAATTGCAATACCACCAACACTTTTCGTGGTGTAATCAATGCGTTTGTTTTTTTGAAAGTTCCTTTTAAAACTTTTACAGGAGTAAATGATGATAAGTAAAATGCCGGATAAAATCCTGCCAGCAAACCAGTAAACAAAACAAAGAAGAATGAAAATAGCCAAAAAGATAAACTGGTATATTCAATAAAAAGCACTTTACCGGTTAGCTGATTAAAGCCTTGCAAGCTAAGTTGTACTATAAACAAGCAGATGATAAATGCTATGCTTGAAATAATTATACTTTCGCCAATGAATTGAAAAATTAAACCACTGCGATTTGCACCTGATGTTTTTCTGATACCTACTTCTTTAGCACGCTTTTCACTTTGTGCAGTTGATAGGTTCATAAAGTTGATGCAGGCTATCAATAATATTAGGATAGCAATGATGATAAAAAGATTTACGGTTTCAATTTGTCCGCCTACTAATTTACCATTATCATCTTTGGAATATAAATGTAACCTGCTCAATGGCTGAGTAAACACAAGGGTTGTTTCCTTGGAGTGGTTTCTTGTGATGTTTTCTACTTTATTATCAAATGCCGCCTGGGAGGCATTGGGCTTTAACAATACAAAAGTAGCAACCGAATTATTAGCCCAGTTATCATCTTCCCAGCCAAGTTTTTTTCTAAAAGCCCAGGGTAGCAGGTATTCAAAATCAAAAGAAGTATTATTAGGCAAGTCTTTAATTACCGCCGATACGGTAAAATTTTCAACACTATCAATTAGTACATTTTTTCCAACAGGGTTTTCGTTGCCAAATAATTTAACGGCCAGTTTTTGTGTAAGTACAATGTTGTAATTTTGATTTAACGACCTGGCAGCATCGCCCCGTAAAACCGGAAAATCAAACATACTGAGAAAACTACTATCGGTAAATGCGCCACGTAAGTTGAAACGTTTTTCTCCATTACTTACTAAAAAAGTAATATTACTAAACCTGTTGGCTTCTTCTACTTCGGGATAATCTTTTTTTAAAACCGGCGCCATTGCCATTGGTGTAACACCCCATGAATGCATCTCTCCTTCAAACTTATCTTTGTTGTACATTTTATACAGCCTTGCAGTTTTTGTAAAAAAACGATCGTAGCCCAATTCATTATGCACCCATAATAAAATAAGCAGTGCACTGGCCATACCAATACTTAACCCAAGGATGTTAATGGAGGAAAAAACTTTTTTTCGTAACAGGTTTCGAAAAGCTATCTTAAAAAAATTTTTGATCATACAATTAGGTTTATTCGTTTCTTAAACTTTTTACCGGGTTGGCAACAGCAGCTTTTATCGCTTTATACCCTACCGTTATCCATGCTATGAAAACAGAAAGTAATACAGCAATAATAAAAATACCGGCTCCCATTTTTATACGATATGCAAAATCCTGCAGCCAACTGTTCATCATAAAATATGCAAGTGGTGCTGCAATTAAAAATGCTATGGTAATTAGTATGGTAAACTCTTTCGAAAACAGGAAAACAATATTTGCTGATGAAGCTCCTAATACTTTTCTTATTCCCACTTCTTTTGTTTTTTGCATTGCCATAAAGGAAACTAGGCCATATAAACCCAGGCTGGATATAAGTATTGCCAATACGGCAAATATTTTATACAACAGCGACAATTGGTTCTCCTGCTGATAAAATTTATTGATGTTCTCATCTAAAAAAGAGCTTGTATATGCATATTCAGGATAAAAATCATTCCATACATTTTGTATATTGACTTGTGCATTTGCCAAATTTGATGAGCGAAGTTTAATAGCGGTAACAGAATAATATTTACTGGCTTCGGCTAAAAGTAAAGGAGGTACACTTTGTTTTAATGAGCTTGTTTTAAAATCTTTTACAACACCTACTACCTGTTTCCAGGCACTTCTTCCTGTGCGTATATCTTTACCTACAGCTTCCTGCGGATTTTTTAAACCGAGTTTTTTTACAAGTGTTTCATTAATTACCACTTCTTTTGCCGTATCGCTTTTATCATATCCTCTGCCGGCAAGTAATGTAAGTCCAAATGTTTTAAAATAATCTTCATCAGCAAATTTTAGTTGTACCTGGTATTTTTCATCATCCTGGTGGTTAAAAGCAAAATTGGTACTCCATATATTTTCAGATGATGGTGCATCTGTATTAAAACTTACAGATATTACAGCTTGCGTTTGCAATAGTTTTTGTTTAAATGCATCATGCTTTGCAACAACACTACTATCGGAACTGGCAGATAATAAAAGCACCGCTTCTTTATTGTATCCAAGATCGGCATTGCGTACAAAATTCATTTGGCTAATTGCTACAATGGTACCAATGATAAGCACCTGCGAAATTGCAAATTGAGTTATTACCAATCCTCTTCTTAATGAAATACCTCCAACCTTTGCAGATGTAATTTTATTTTTAAGCGCTACAGCCGGTTTAAAACCCGATAATATCAAAGAAGGATATAACCCGGCTAATAATGTTACAATA
>DAOLYC010000171.1:0-5568 GCA_035425605.1 Ferruginibacter sp. | reverse complement strand
TGAAGGTGGTGCTCTTTTAAATAAAGGCGCTGGTTTATTAAAAGGATTATTTGGCAATAAGTTAGATGGCTTAACGGGGTTACTGTCTAATTTTGCCGGAGTAAAATCTGCATCAATAAGTTCTTTAATGAGCATAGCTGCTCCTGCAATAATGGGGTTAATTGGTAAACATGCCAGCGAAAACAATTTGAGTGCAGGCAATATAACTTCTCTGTTAAACGATCAAAAAGCAAATATCAATACCGCATTGCCAACGGGGCTTAATCTTAGCAATGTATTAGGAAATTTTGGAGGTATCGAACAAACTATTAGCAATGTTGCACATCATACAGATGAACCTGTTGCAAAAAAAGGTAATGTAATGCGTATTATACTTCCGTTGATTTTATTTGCTTTGCTGGCAATGGGTTCCTATTACTTTAAAGGATGTAATAAAAATCCTGAAATGATTACATACCATCCCGAATCATCAAAAACAAACGCTGAACATGCTTCAGTTAAAGTTAAAACATCAACAGTTGCTGTTACCGGTAAAGTTGATAGCCTAACTGGTGATTTTATTTACAATACCGGTAGTATGGTTAATATTGATTTACCCAATAATGCAGGCAAGCTTGCAGTAGGTGAATTTTCAACAGAAAATAAGTTGTATAAATTTTTAAGCGATGCTGGCGCAGCCGTTGATACAGTAAAAGGTAATTGGTTTGAATTTACAAATGTGAGATTTAAAACAGGCAGTTCTGATATAACAGATGAATCTATGATACAATTGAAAAATATGGTTGCCATAACAAAGGGGTTTCCTTCAGCTCAATTTAAAATTGGCGGATATACTGATAATACAGGCAGTATGGCAACAAATATTTCATTATCTCAAAAAAGAGCCGATGCAGTAGAAGCCATTTTAAAAAAATTAGGTGCATCTTCAAATTCATTTACAGGTGCTAAGGGATATGGTCCCGAGTGGCCTATTGCCGATAATGCAACTGCAGAAGGCAGAGCACAAAACCGCAGGGTGGCAGTAAATGTAAAAGCAAAATAAATTAAGTTAATATCGTTGTAAGCCTTTCGGAAATCCGAAAGGCTTTTTTATTCTCCAATATAAATCAAGTATTTTTACAGCATGGCCAATCCTAATTTACATATTAAATCCGATCACCAGAATGCTGCTGAAAAGGAATTTGAAAACAGCATTAGACCAGCGGTTATAAATGATTTTACGGGCCAGGCACAAATAATTGAAAATATAAGCATTTTTATAAAAGCTGCTAAGCTGCGTGGAGAGGCGCTTGATCATATTCTTTTTCATGGCCCGCCGGGCCTTGGCAAAACAACATTAAGCCGTATTGTAGCAAATGAGTTAGGTGTAAGTATTAAAGAAACCAGTGGGCCGGTAATTGAAAAACCGGGTGATTTAGCAGGATTGCTTACCAATTTAGAGCCTAATGATGTTTTATTTATTGATGAGATACACCGGCTGAGTACTGTAGTGGAAGAATATTTATATGCAGCCATGGAAGATTACCGGATAGATATTATGATTGACAGCGGACCCAATGCAAGAAGCGTACAATTGAACCTGAACCCGTTTACATTAATTGGCGCTACTACCAGGAGCGGATTATTAACGGCACCCTTACTTTCCAGGTTTGGTATAAAATCTCGATTAGAATATTACGATGCAGCAACACTTAAAAATATTATTCTTAGATCTGCAAAAATATTAAAAACAAAAGTTACGAGCGATGCTGCTGAAGAAATAGCTGGCCGTAGCCGTGGAACTCCCCGTATTGCCAATGGTTTGTTACGCAGGGTGAGAGATTTTGCCCAGGTAATTGGAAATGGCATTATAGATATAGCCATAACGGAACATTCATTAAAAGCATTAAATGTAGATAAGCATGGCCTTGATGACATGGACAACAGAATATTAAGTACCATTATTGATAAATTTAAAGGCGGCCCTGTGGGTATTACTACCATAGCCACAGCCGTTGGCGAAGAGGTTGGAACATTGGAAGAAGTTTATGAACCTTTTTTAATACAGGAAGGATTTTTACAGCGTACTGCCCGAGGCAGAGAAGCCACTGCAAAAGCATATAACCACCTGGGAAAAAAATCTTCTTTTGGCGGGAATGAAAATTTACTTTTTAGCGATACAAATAAATAATAAAGTATTTTAATAAAGATGCCGCTTTTAAGCGGCATCTTTATTTTTAAATGGTTTATAATTATTCCGTAACAACCAGCCTAAAGCCATTGCCATGAATATTTACAATTTCAATGTTTGAATCTTCTTTAAGGTATTTACGCAGTTTGGCAATATACACATCCATACTGCGGCCATTAAAATAAGTATCGCTGCCCCAAATCTTTTTTAAAGCAATTTCACGGCTTAGTAAATCATTTTTATATTCACTCAGCATTTTAAGTAATTCATTTTCTTTAGGCGAAAGCGTTTGTGTTTTTCCATCAACTGTTAGTTCTCTCAATCTTGGGTTAAAATGGTAATTGCCCAGGTCGTATTCTGCATTTACTTCTTCACGGTGCAATTCTTCGTTACGTTTTAATATGGCTTTTATTTTATGTAGCAGTACTTCGCTATCAAAAGGTTTTGTTATGTAATCATCGGCGCCTAGCTTATAACCTTGTATAATATCGTCCTTCATGGTTTTGGCGCTTAAAAAAAACAAAGGCACATCAGGGTTTACATCTCGTATTTCTTCGGCTAAAGTAAATCCATCCATATTGGGCATCATAACATCCAGCAGGCATAAATCAAATTTTTCACGCTGAAAAGCAGCCAGTCCAAGCTTGCCATCTCTTTCAAGCGTTACATTATAATCATTCAGCTCTAAATAGTTTTTTAATACCATGCCAAGGTTCGTGTCATCTTCGCACAATAGTATTTGAGGTTTAACTGGTTCCATAATTATCAGGTTTATTAGCAAATAAAATTAAATCAAAGTTTATACAGCGAATATAGTGCCTAATTTTTTGTTAAAGGTAAAATAGTTATCGGCGTATTGCTTGTGTTCGAATGTATTTCTTGTCTGTGAGTGTTTTTAAAAAGGCTATAATATCTTTCTGATCCTGTAGCGACAGGCCCAAAGGTTTTCTTAGTGCATCGTCTATGTTAATCGGGTCTTCTACAAAAGCATCAGGGTTATTGTAATAGGTTAGTACTTGTTCAAGCGTTTTAAATTTACCATTATGCATATAGGGCGCCGTAACTGCAATGTTTCGTAAGCCGGGAGTTTTAAATTTTCCAAGGTCATTTTCTTTTTTTGTGATATTATATAAGCCTGCATCGTTTAGTTCTTTTCCATTGTACAAACCAATGTTTTTAAATTCATCATTTGTAAAATCTTCCATGCGGTGGCAATCAAAACATTTTGCTTTATCACCAATAAAAAGTTGCCTGCCTCTTTCTTCAGATGCTGTTAGTTCTACCTTACCATTGCTCCAGTCATCAAATTTACTGTTAACTGTTTCTAATGTTTGTTCATAAGCTGCAAAAGCTTTTGCCAGGTTTAATGCATTGGGTTGTTCGTTAAATATTTTTATAAAAAGTTTTTTGTATTCAGCATGTTCATTTAATCTTTTTATAGCTTCTTCAATTGGCAATCCCATTTCATCAGGGTTTTGAATAGGCTGTAAAGATTGCTCTTCCAGCGATGCAGCCCTGCCATCCCAAAAAAAATAAGGCCTGTTTTTCATATTTAAAACAGATGGAGTATTACGTTTGGTAAGTTTGCCTTCAATGCCAATACTAAAGGCAACCGTATCTGCAAAAGCAAATTTGGGTTTATGACAACTTGTACAGCTAACTGATGAATCTTTTGAAAGTATTTTTTCGGAAAATAATTTTTTACCCAATTGGGCTTTGGTTTTTATTGCTGCCTGGTGATTGCTGATAAATGAACTGATAATTATTATCAGGATAAGGCCACCGGTAAGTATAAAGAATTTATTTTTCATTATTTCAAAATTAAGCAGGTAAATGTAAAATATTAACCGGATTTGAATTAGTGGTTGTAACTTTCCAAAAAAAAATCATGGCAAATAAGGAGGCATTTATACAGGCCATAAATAATGGATATACTTTTAAAGGCGAATCTGTAAAAATTGGTGCAGCCATGCTGGATGGAGAAGTAGTGGCAGAAGCTGGTATCAATTTACCTTTAAAAACGTTAAACCGTCATGGGCTTATTGCCGGCGCAACAGGCACTGGTAAAACAAAAACCTTGCAGGTAATAAGTGAGTTTTTAAGTGATAACAGTGTGCCTGTTATGGTGATGGATATTAAAGGAGACCTAAGCGGTATTGCCGCTATGGGTGCCACCAATGCTAAGATTGATGAGCGTTACCAGAAGCTGAATATGCAATTTAAACCGGCGTTATTTCCTGCCGAACTGATGACATTAACAGGCCAAAATGGTATTCACCTACGGGCAACAGTTAGCGAATTTGGCCCTGTATTACTTAGTAAGATATTGGAACTTAACGATACACAGGGTGGTGTGGTAGCAATGATATTTAAATACTGCGATGATACAAAGCTACCGCTACTGGATTTGAAAGATTTTATAAAAGTATTGCAATACATAGGCGATGAAGGCAAAGCTGAGATTGAGAAAACCTATGGAAAAATTTCAACTTCATCTACCGGAACCATTTTACGAAAAGTGATTGAACTGCAGCAACAAGGCGCCGATATTTTCTTTGGTGAAAAAAGTTTTGAAGTAGATGACCTGATGCGTATTGCAGATGATGGCAGGGGAATTATTAGCATTTTACGGGTTAACGACCTGCAGGATAAACCTAAACTTTTTTCCACTTTTATGTTGCAAATGCTTGCTGAACTATACGCCAGTTGTCCCGAAGAAGGCGATATGGATAAACCCAAACTGGTAATGTTCATAGATGAAGCTCATCTTATTTTTAATGAAGCCAGTTCGGCATTATTACAACAAATTGAAACCATAGTTAAACTTATACGTTCAAAAGGAATAGGTATTTTCTTTTGTACACAAAATCCTATGGATGTACCGGCTAGTGTTTTAGCACAATTGGGGTTAAAAGTGCAACATGCATTACGTGCATTTACTGCTGCTGATAGAAAAGTAATTAAACAAACCGCAGAAAATTATCCCGAAACCGAGTTTTACAAAACTGAAGACATTATTACCCAACTAGGTATTGGAGAAGCGCTCATAACCATGCTCAATGAAAAAGGTATTCCAACACCATTGGCCCATACCATGCTTTGTGCACCACGTAGCCGTATGGATGTTTTAACAGATGCTGAGATTGGTGCAATAAATGCAAAATCTAAGATGGTGGCTAAATACAATCAAACCATAGACAGCCAAAGTGCGTATGAAATATTAACTGAAAAACTAAAAGAAGCGGCTGAAAAATCTTCAACAGAACAAACAACAACAAATAAACCTGCAAAAGAAGAACCTTCAACCATTGAAAAAGTTGCCAATAACAGCATTGTTAAAAGCATGGTTCGTACGGCAGGAAATACTATTGTACGTTCATTACTAGGCGCCTTGGGTT
>DAOLYC010000170.1:0-5588 GCA_035425605.1 Ferruginibacter sp. | reverse complement strand
ATTGGAGCTGGTATAACAGTTACAACATTTTTTTAGGTCAAAATATTAGTACTATTTTAACCCAATATACCGGTAGCCCATGGACAACAGCAACAACCCCTTTGTATGAATCGGTTAGTCCAATGGTTAGGGTAAATGCCCAATCAAAGCCTACAATTATTTTCCATGGAACGCTGGATGTTATTGTGCCTCTTTATCAAAGTCAGGCCTTAAATTCAAAATTAAACACCCTTGCAGTACCTCATGCTTATTATGAATATTTTTTAGATGGGCATGGTTTTAATCCTACTAATCAAAATGATTGTGCAACTAAATCCGTTGCTTTTTTTAAGCAGTATTTAAAATAAAGAATTTACTTAGCGCTGGGCAGGTTAATTTATTCCTGCTGATTCTTTTTTGCTACCATCGTTAAAATGGTTGCCACCCCTGTAATCTCATGATTATTGTCTATCATTTCAACCAGCCATTTTACAATCCCTTTATCAATATCATCGCCACGTTTAAAATCTTCCGGATTTTCAATCACTCGTTTATCATTCAGTAATTTTTCTTTACAGGTAAAGCGTATATAAATTTCGGCGCCGGGATAAACCGGTTTTGTAAATCTTAACTCATCAATTCCATAATTTAACAATACCGGATTTTTTTCGTAACTGTCAACAAATAATCCGGCGGCCAGGCTCATAATAAAATAACCGTGTGCCACTTGTTGTTCAAACATAGTCCCTTCAAAATCGGTGGTTTTTATGTGTGCATAAAAATGATCCCCACTCAGGTCGGCAAACTTATCTATATCTTCAGATGTAATGGTTCGTTTTTCGGTGATGATTTGATCACCGATTTCAAGTTCTTCAAAATATTTTTTAAACGGATGTTTGCCCGGATTTTTCCCATTTGCATATTGCTGATAAATTTCTGTTACTGCAGTTAAGGTTGTTGGCGAACCTTGTATAGCGGTACGCTGTAGATAATGTTTTATGCCACGCAAGCCCCCCATCTCTTCGCCGCCGCCAGCCCTGCCCGGGCCCCCGTGAACCAATAACGGCAACGGAGAGCCGTGGCCGGTACTTTCTTTTGCACACTCGTTGTTCAATATCAATATACGGCCGTGATGTGAAGCCGCATTTACTACATACTGTTGTGCTGTTTTATAATTGGCTGTAACAATTGTAGAGCATAAGCTTCCTTTGCCCAGTTTACTTAAAGCAATTGCATCGTATATCGTATTGTATGGCATAATGGTGCTAACCGGCCCAAATGCTTCCACTTCGTGTACCTCTTTTGATTCAAAAGGTTTTTCATTCATCAATAAAAGCGGACTGATAAATGCTCCTTTGTTTGCATCGGCTTCTATTACATTTACACTATCTAAACTGCCATAAATAATTTGTGATGATGCTAATAATTTTTGAACCTGTTCTTTTACTTCGTTGCGTTGTGCCTGGCCTGCAAGCGAACCCATTCTAACGGTTGCATTCAACGGATTTCCAATGGTGGTTTGCGAAAGTGAATCTGCAATATTTTTCCAAACATCTTCCAGTTTATTTTCCGGTACAAAAATCCTGCGTATGCCCGTACAACGCTGTCCTGCTTTTAACGTCATTTCTTTTCTAACCTCTTTTATAAAAATGTTCCAATCAGGCATATCGGTAGTAACATCTTCACCAAGTACAATACAGTTAAGCGAATCGGCTTCCATATTAAAAGGCACATTTTCTTTTAGCAAGTTTGGGTTGGATTTTAACATAAGCCCTGTTGATGCCGATCCGGTGAATGTTACTACATCTTGTGATGTAACATAATCGAGCATATCTCCGGCGCTGCCGCAAATTAATTGCAGCGCACCTTCGGGTAAAATGTTACTAGCAATAATTTCTTTAACAACGGCTTCGGTTAAGTAACAGGTTACAGTTGCTGGCTTAACTATGCAGGGCATGCCAGCTAAAAGGTTAACAGCAATTTTTTCAAGCATGCCCCATACCGGAAAATTAAATGCGTTTATATGTACAGCAATTCCTTCTTTAGGTACCAAAATATGTGTGCCCATGAAAGTGTTGTTCGCACTCAGGTTGTGGCTATCACCATCAACAGCAAATGTTGTATTGGGTAATTTACGCCTAAGCGATGCATTGGCAAAAAGGTTGCCGATACCGCCTTCAATATCTACCCAGCTATCGGCTTTTGTGGCGCCGGTTTTATAACTGATGGCATAAAATTTATCTAAATGGTTTCTTAAATGAAGCGCCAATGCCTTCAGCATATTTCCCCGCTCATGAAAAGTCATTTTTCTTAACGCCGGGTTACCCACTTTTCTTCCATAATCAAGAATGGTTTTGTAATGAAGTCCTTTTGTAGATGCAAAGCCAATGGTTTCGCCAGTTACAGCATTAAAAAGTTGCTGCCCTTCGCCATCTCCGGTTATCCAATTGCCGGTTATATAATTTTCTAATTTCATGCAATCGTAAAATTTAATTTGCTAAGTTAATCTAAAAAGAAAAGAGGCGTTTTGCCTCTTTTATCAATCAAATCATTCCAAACTGTTTTAAATGATGCCTCACGTGTTTGTAATGTAACAACACCCATTCTTCATAATTCAGTTCTCCAAAAACCGGGTGCATTGTTTTTTTATCTGCATTGTCTGAAAAATAATTTTCAAATGCTATTATTGATTTATTAAGATTTTCTAACGCCAGCTCCATGGTTGCATCCCTCAGCGGCAACGGCTCTTCTCCAATTATACTTGTTGGTGCTTTTGTGTTTTCTCTAAACTCTTTATCGCTTAATAAAAACGCTTTGTATTTAGTAAGATGTTCTTCCGGGGTAACTAAAGGATAATATATTTTATTGGCAGCAACATAAAAAAAGTCTGTTACATGTTCTACCATTTGTTGTCCGTTCATCTTACCCCAGTTACCTACAGTATTAGCCGGTATCTTACCAAACAATGCAATACAGTCTTTTGTTACAAACCTAAATTTAAATTCATCCATTTGTTTTCAATTTTAGTAAAAAATTTATCCTTCCTGTAAATCTTATATAAAACAAAAAAACATCCTTCAAGGGATGCATTAAACTAATTTAAATTATTTAATGTTAAGCCCTTTTATCAATCTCTATACAAAGTCGTTCAAAAATTTCGTCAATCGTTCCTTCTCCTTTAATCATCACTACTTTTTCAAACTCCTCATAATAATCTGCCACCACAGCGGTTTTGCTTCTATATTCCTTAATTCTTGCCCTTATTACCTGTTCATTATCATCATCGCTTCTGCCGCTTGTTTCACCTCTTTTCAGCAATCGTTTTATCAGTTCGTCTTCACTTACATCAAGCGCAAGCATAACAGCAATAGGCGCTTTTTTCTGGTTTAATAATTTATCCAGCGCTTTTGCTTGTTCCTGTGTTCTGGGAAAACCATCAAACAAAAAACCTTTTGCTTCAGGATGTTCGTCCAATGCCGAACTTATCATGCCAATTACAACTTCATCGGGCACCAACTGGCCTTTGTCCATAAAGTTTTGAGCTTCCTTACCAAGCGTAGTCTGGTGGCTTATTTCGTGACGCAACAAATCGCCTGTGCTTAGGTGCTTAAGGCCATATCTGGCCATCAGTTTTTCACTTTGTGTTCCTTTGCCACTACCTGGAGGGCCAAATAATATTAAATTAAACATATAGTTATTATCCTTATGAAGAAAGCAAATATAACAATCGTAATTTAAATATTCCTTAACAATACCGGCTATCTATTTAAAAACCGTAAAATGTCTTATTTCGTATATTCAAAAAACTATTTAATAAAAAATTTGTTTTAAACTTATGCAACACACACTATGTACAATAATTATTGCATCTTTATTAATATCGGCCTGTACAAATGCACAGGTTAATCAATCAAAAAGTATGGACAGCCTAAAAAACGAAAACCCTGTTTTTTCAAAAACGGATACAAACAAAATTGACCTTACAAATGCTGAGTGGAAAAAATTTCTGCCTGCAGATGTTTATCATATTGCCCGTGAAAAAGGAACCGAAATGGCATTTACCGGAAAATACTGGGATAGCAAAGAGGGTGGAACTTATTATTGTGCTGCTTGTGGTAATCCATTATTTAAAAGCAATGCAAAGTTTGAAAGCTCTTGCGGATGGCCAAGTTTTTTTGAACCCATTAGTAAGGGTAGTATTATTTATGCACCCGATAACAGCCATGGAATGAAACGGACAGAAGTAATGTGCGGTAAGTGTAAAGCACACCTGGGCCATGTTTTTGAAGATGGACCCCCTCCAACCGGTTTGCGTTATTGCATAAACTCTGTAATACTTGATTTTGAAAAGGCAAAAGAAGCAGAAAAAAATTTTGATAAAAAGGGAGAATAAATAAATATGATTTTACAAAGCCGTTCATACATTTCATTTGTATTCACGGCTTTTTTTTTGCAACTTCATTGCCTAAACTTAAACAATGAAGAAAATAATTCCCTTTATCCTCAGCTTACTAACTATTTCAGTTTGTACTAACATTGTTGCTCAAAAAATCTCTCTCAATCAGTTTAAAAATTTAAAGCCACGAAGTATTGGCCCTGCCGGCATGAGTGGCAGAGTAACGGCTATTGATGCATTATATACAAACCCCAATTTAATATACCTGGGTACAGCATCAGGCGGCGTATGGAAAACAGAAAACAGTGGTAGTAATTGGACCCCCGTTTTTGATGAGCAGCCCACACAAAATATAGGCGCTGTTGCTATTCAGCAAAGTAATCCTTCTGTTGTTTGGGTTGGTACCGGCGAAGGTAACCCCCGAAATTCGGTTAGTATTGGTGAAGGAATTTATAAATCAATGGATGGCGGTAAAACCTGGAAAATGCTGGGCCTTGAAAAAACAAAAAATATTCATCGTATTATTATTGACCCCACAGACCCCAACACGGTATATGTAGGCGCCATAGGAAACCCTTTTGGTGTTCATGCCGAACGTGGCGTATATAAAACTACCGATGGTGGCGATACCTGGAAACTTATTTTACATACCAACGATAGCAGCGGTTGTGGCGACCTGGTGATGGACCCAACAAACCCCAATAAATTAATTGCTGCCATGTGGCAACACCAGCGCACCCCATATAGTTTTTACAGCGGGGGCAAAGGAAGTGGCTTGTTCATTACTGTAGATGGAGGGAAAAACTGGAAAAAACTTAGTAAAGATGATGGTATCCCTGATGGTAACCTGGGAAGAATAGGGTTAACTATTTCGTACAATGAACCAACAAGGGTTTATGCTTTAATTGAAGCAACTAAAAACGGTTTGTATAAATCTGATGATGGCGGTTTTAACTGGGTATTGGTTAACAGTAATAAAAACGACGTAACAAACAGGGCTTTTTATTTTCAGGATATAAGGGTTGATCCTAAAAACGAAAATCGTTTGTATAATATCAACCAAATAATTTCTATGAGCGAAGATGGAGGAAAAACTTTTAAAACGGTTATTCCTTACAGTGGCATTCACCCCGATCATCATGCTTTTTGGATAAACCCGCTTGATCCCAATTTAATTATTGACGGTAATGATGGAGGTATTGGTATCAGCCGA
>DAOLYC010000169.1:0-5641 GCA_035425605.1 Ferruginibacter sp. | reverse complement strand
CACTTCAGGATTTTTGAACAAAAAGGATTGCATTATTGCCCAGGTAATTTTACAGTTGCCATAAAACCTGTTTCAGAAAATGGAAAATTAAATGTAATACTATCTACAGAAGCTTTGAATGGAGAGATATTTTTTACAACTGATGGAAGCACACCTTCAAAAGAAAGTATAAAATATACTTCGCCGGTTTCAATTACTACTTCTGCTACTATTAAAGCGGTAACTGTGTTGCATGGCATGGTAATGGGTATAAAACCTGCACAACAATCTTTTGTTATGCACAAAGCCATTGGTAAAAATGTAGTGTACACAAACCCCGTAAGTAAATATTATATAGCAGATGGGCCTAACTCTTTAACTGATGGTGTAAGAGGAACATTTGCTGTTGGCAAATACTGGCATGGGTTTGCAGGAAAAGATATGATTGCCACCATTGATTTAGGGGAAGATAAAAATATAAGCACTATTTCGCTGGGATGTTTACAACATTACAGGGATTGGATATTTATGCCTTCATCTGTGAAGTTTGAATTATCTATAGATGGAAAAGTATTTACTGAGTTACAAACAATAAACAATACGGTTTCTGCAGATGATAAAAATTCAATAATAAAAGATTTTACAACAATGTTTACAGAACAAAAAGCAAGATATATACGGGTTAGTGCAAAAAATACTGTTTGTCCAAAAGGCCATCCAGGCGAAGGTAAGCCGGCTTGGATATTTGCAGATGAAATTGTCGTTGAATAATAAAACGAGAACCTGGTTATACGCTCTTTTTTTGAAAAAATGAATCATATTCATTTTTTGTTTTTTTGCTTTTTAGTTTTTTTTAACGCTGTGCCTTTGTGTGCTGCAATATGATCGGTTTTGTCGCTCTTTATTTCGTATTGAGGATTATCGGCGCTGGCATGGTGTGTATAACCTTTGTAATCGAAATTGCTAAGATGGATTTTAATAATGGTTCCTGAAACGTAGCCTGCTTCTGAATTCCAGGTTACATGATCACCAATTTTAAACATTTTTTTCTTCATAATGCTAAAATTAAAAAAGATAAATATGAAAACAAAGTTCGGAATCGTTTTAATGACGCTGATGTTGTTTATAGGCAATTTATTGTTTGCCCAGCGAGATACGATAGCGCTTAACGATAACTGGAAATTTACAGTTGATAAGAAAGCAGAAGGTGAATCTGCAAAATGGTTTATGCAACAATTACCCAATGCCCGTACTGTAGCGCTCCCTCATACCTGGAACATCGAAACAGAAAATCAAAACCACTACGGCTGGGGCTGGTATCAAAAAACAATACACATACCATCCAACTGGAAAAACAAAAATGTGTTGCTGCAATTTGGAGCCATCAATCATACTTCCATGATCTACATCAATGGAAAAATAGTTGATAAAAATATTGGAGATGGCTATAATAAATTTTTTATCAACCTTAATGGAAAACTTAATTACGGAAAAGAAAATATTATAACTGTAGCCTGTAATAATGAATATGGAATTAACAAAGTTCCTTTTGGCAGTTCGTTCGACTGGCCCAATGACGGGGGCATCATCCGCAAAGTGGCTTTGATTGTTAGCAACAAACCTGCTGCTAATTATATTCATGCATCACCCCAATTGAATATTGCCAATAATGAAGGCAAACTGAAAATTAAATTAGGCTTTGATGCAACCGATTCTAAACTACAGCTTGCCATACGCATTAAAGAAGAAAATCAGCCTACACAGCATATCATCTATTCGGCTAACGTAATGCCGGTTTGGCAAAATAATGAAGCAACAGCAGAAATTTTACTTCCAAAAGTAAATCCATGGCATTTTGATTTTCCAAATCTGTATCGTATTGATGTAACAGTATTAAAAGGAGGAAATGCAGTAGATAAAATTTCAACCAATATCGGTTTCAGGGAAATAAAGATGAAAGAAGGAAAAGTATTTTTAAATGGCGAACGCATCAAGCTCATGGGAGTGGAATGGACGGCCGGCAGCAACCCAGATTTTGGTTTTGCAGAGCCCGATTCTCAAATCATTGCAATGGGAAAATTGATGAAAGATGTGAATTGTATTTTTAGCCGGCAGCATTTTCAGCAAGATGAATTGTTTTATGATTTTTGCGACCGAAACGGGATTATTGTGCAGCAGGAATTGCCTTTATGGGGGCCCGAAACGCCAGCTAATGAAGCTATTCGTTCCATTTCAATAAAACAGTTAGAGCGGATGGTAAGTAATTTTTATAATCATCCAAGTATTTTTTCGTGGGGTGTTGGCAACGAACTACGTGGCCGTGATGCCGATATGAAACAAATGATTTACGACCTGATTCAAAAAGCCAGGTCATTAGATCCAACACGAATGACAGCGTATGTAAGTAATACACTCACTGCAAGTTTTTATAATAACCCAAAATTTATAACAGATGCTGCAAATGATGGAGATTACCTGATGATGAATGAGTATGGAGGTAGTTGGTGGGATATTCCTTCAGGAAAAATTAATAATTATTTAGACAGTGTACACCTAAGTTATCCTGATAAACCATTTTTTATTTCGGAGTTTGGATTGTGTGAACCCAACTTTAAAGGCGGTGATGAAAGAAGGGTAGAAGACCTGATTTATCACATGAGTATTTACGAAAGCAAACCTTATGTAGAAGGTGCCATATATTTTGACCTTACCGATTACCGCACGCATTACCCCGGAACAAACGATACAACAAAGTACCGCAGAAGAATACATGGTATTTATGATATGTACGGCCAACCAAAACCATCAATGAAAGTTTTAAGAGAATTATCATCGCCGGTTGATGTACAACAAGTACGTAATTGGAAAAAAGGGAAACTGAATGTTTTGATATTTGGTAGTATTGGTTTACCACAACATGTTGTAAAAGGATACAAATTATATGTATCAGACAAAACAGATAATTATGCTGCTACCAAAGTTTATAACCTGCCAGATATAAATCCAGGTGAGAGAATAAATTTTGAAGTGGATGACATCTTCAACGGTAAAGCAGTTATAACGGTAGTAAGGCCAACAGGCTATGTTGTTTCTCAAAAGATATTTAATTAAGCATTATTAGTTTTAAAACTTCAACCATGAACTGAGCCATAAAACAATAAACATGAAAAATATTTTTTGGCTATTTCTTTTCATCAACTTAAGTACACAAGCTCAAAAGCGGCCTAATATTGTTATCATCATTTCGGATGATCATGCTTACCAGGCCATAAGCGCCTATGGCGGTAAACTAATGCAAACTCCCGGTATCGACCGTATTGCAAATGAGGGTGTACGGTTTAATAAAGCCTATGTTACCAATTCAATTTGCGGGCCAAGCCGGGCAACAATCATTACAGGAAAGTATAGTAATAAAAACGGATTTACAGATAATGAACATTCCAGCTTTGATGGTTCACAAAATACATTCATAAAAGAATTAACAAATGCCGGGTATCAAACAGCATGGATAGGGAAATGGCACCTGGAAACAACACCGCAGGGTTTTACTTACTGGCAAATTTTACCGGGACAAGGCAGTTATTACAATCCTGATTTCTTAAAGATGGATGGTAGTAAACAAAGAATTGAAGGTTATGCACCTAATGTTATAGAAAATATTTCTGAAGACTGGTTGAACATGCGTGATAGCAGTAAACCATTTTGCCTGGTAATAGGCCATAAATCAACTCATCGCACCTGGATGCCCGATACTTGCGACCTGGGAATGTTTGATAATATTAGTTTTCCGCTGCCGCATAATTTTTATGATGATTATGCTGGCAGGCAGGCTGCCGCATTACAGGATATGACCATTGCCCATACCCTAATTTTAGGTTACGATTTAAAAATGTTTGTGAATGAAGAAGAAGAAAACAAACAAGGAAGTATTAAACGGATGAATACTGCACAAAGAGATGCATTTGATAGTTATTATAAATCGATATACAATAATTTTAAATCACTTAATTTATCAGGCAAGAAATTAACAGAATGGAAATACCAGCGGTATATGAAAGATTATTTAAGTACTGCAGCATCGCTCGACCGTAATATTACCCGTACTTTACACTACCTTGATGAACATCATTTAACAAACAATACAATTGTTATTTATCTATCCGACCAGGGATTTTATATGGGCGAACACGGTTGGTTTGATAAAAGGTGGATGTATGAAGAATCTTTTAGAACTGCAATGGTTATGAGGTATCCCGGAGTTATAAAACCCGGCAGTGTAAATAATAACATGGTATTGAACCTTGATATTGCAGCAACTGTTTTAGAAGTTGCCGGCATAAGTATTCCGGCAGATATGCAGGGAGAATCATTTCTACCATTGGTAAAAGACAAAAACTTAAAAGGCAGAAATGCTATTTATTATCATTATTACGAAAATGGCGAACATGCAGTATCTCCACATTTTGGTATCAAAACAAAACAGTACAAACTTATACGTTTTTACAAAAGAGTAAACTGTTGGGAATTGTACAACCTTGATAAAGATCCCAATGAAATGAACAACCTGGCAGATAATAAAAAATACCAAAAACAAATAACAAAACTTAAAGCTGAGCTGCTACAATTGATAAAAAAATATGAAGATAGTGAAGCAGAAGAGATTTTTAATAAGCCTTTACAAGAGCACTAATTAATTATTTATGAAATTAAGGGAAACCGCATTCATCCTTTTTCTTTTAATACTAAACTGTTCAACAGTAGCACAGGTTCAATTACCGCATTACCCCGATAGTGTCTTTTCTACTTATTATCATCAACGGGTTACACTTTTCAATACTTTACCAAAAACCGAAAACGATATTGTATTTATTGGTAACAGTATTACCGATGGAAGCGAATGGAGTGAGGTTTTTAATGACATACAAATAAAAAACCGTGGCATAAGTGGAGATATATCAGCCGGTATCATTAACAGGATTGATGAAGTAGCAATAAGAAAACCTTCAAAAGTTTTTTTAATGATAGGCATAAACGATCTGGCAAGAGGAATTGCTGCAGATAGTGTGGTTAAAAATATCTTACTGATAGTATCTTATTTACAACAACAAACAATAGGCACTAAGGTTTATGTACAAAGTATTTTACCAGTGAATGATCTCTTACGAAGATTTGCAAACCCTAATAATAAAATAGAACAGATAAAATATTTAAATGGCGCATTACAAAATTTTGCCAATGAATATCATTACACATTCATAAATCTTTATCCTGCTTTTTGTGATAATAATGGAAAACTAAATATCCTTTTTACTAACGACGGGCTGCATTTAAAAGGTGCAGGTTATATGCTGTGGAAACACCTGGTTTATAAATATGTTTATGGCTTGCAGGATAAACCTTCTTTGTTACCCAAACCGCAAGCTTTGCAATGGAGCGATAAAAGCTTTCATTTATATGCATGTAAATCAATTTTTATAAAAGATAACACACTTCAAAAAGAAGCACAATTGCTTCAACATAATTTACAACAGAAGGGTTTACTGGTGAAAATCGTAAATAGTTCACCGGTTGATGAAAGCAATATGATAGAATTGAAAATTGACAGGGTTCTTGTACCAATTAATATCGGGGAAGCATACCATTTAAAAGTAACCGAGAATAA
>DAOLYC010000168.1:0-5666 GCA_035425605.1 Ferruginibacter sp. | reverse complement strand
CATTCTTTTGGTGTAATTGCAAAACCAACAGATTTTATTTTCAATGGTATCGAAAACATTTCACTACCCGATGCCAATGTTGCTAAAGAAAAAAAATACGGTATCAAACTTGTTGCCAATGCAAAAAGATTAGAGAATGGAAAACTGGCAGCTTTTGTATTACCGCAATTTGTAACAACCAAAGATGATTTGTACCATGTACAAAATGAATTTAATGCTTTAACTACCGAAAGTACTTTTGCAGATGAACATTTTTTTAAAGGAAAAGGAGCTGGAGCTTTTCCTACTGCCTCTGCTGTGTTAAGCGATATTTCTGCTTTAGGCTATAACTACAAGTACGAATACAAAAAAATTTACCACCAAACAGATACTGAACTTAGTAATGATTTTTACTTAAAAGTTTTTATCAGCACTGATGACGTTGTCAAGATTAATAAAGACAATTTTGAATGGATTGAAGAATGGCACAACGAATTCAAACATAGTTGGCTTATTGCAATAATTCATGCAGAGAAATTATTTAGTACTAATTGGTGGAAACAAAACGGCATTTCCCTGGTTCTTTGCCCCGATGCAATTATTGAAACGGTGGAGTATAAAAAAATAAGCAAAAGAAGTCTTGAACTGGCAGGAGTGGTTTAAAACATAGGCATAAAAAAAGCATCAGGTTTGCCGTTTACTTTAAATTTCATACTAGTATTCTTGCAAACCCGATGCTTCCGTTCCATTGTACCATTCCTACAGGGCTTGGCACTTCTCAATTGAATATTAAAATTAGTTTTCACTTTATTTAATTGCAAATAATATCATTTGAGGTTTTACACCTGTTTAGCACATTTTAATGCACATTAATGGTCGTTCAGTGGTAATCCCTTTTTCTGAAACTCAATCCAGTTAAGGTAATCAGGTGCTACCCGCTGTACTTCCATAGTAATACATTCATTTACCGGGCAAACAAGCTGGCATAAATTACAGCCTACACATTCATTTTCTTTAATTGTATATTTATTATATGGTTTACCAAATTCAATATTAATGGATTGGTGTGATGTATCTTCACAGGCTATATAACATAATCCACAGTGAATGCATTTATCCTGGTTAATATTTGCAATGTGATGATAGTTAATGTCGAGGTCTTCCCAATGTGTAATTTTTTCAACCGATTTACCAATAAAATCGTCCAGTGTTTTAAAACCTTTTTCATCCATCCAGTTATTCATTCCTTCAATCATATCCTCTACAATTCTAAAACCATGGTTCATGGCCGCTGTACAAACCTGCACATTGCTGGCACCTAATAACAAAAACTCAACAGCATCTTTCCAGGTGCTAACACCACCAATACCCGATACAGGCACTTTTGAAGTAACCGGGTTTTGTGCAATGGTTGTAAGCATTTTTAAAGCAATGGGTTTTACGGCCGGACCACAATATCCTCCAAATACCGATTTGCCTGCAACATAAGGATTGGGAACTAAAGTATCCAGGTTAATACCGGTTACAGATTGAATGGTATTAATTAATGACAAAGCATTTGTTCCGGCTTCTACAACTGCTTTACCGGTTGGTACAACAGAGTGCACATTTGGAGTAAGCTTAGTTATTACCGGAATTGTAGCAACTTCCATCACCCACTCTACCACCATCTTTGCTATTTCGGGGTCTTGTCCTACCGCAGCACCCATACCTCTTTCTGTCATTCCATGCGGGCAACCAAAATTCAGTTCCAGCCCATGTGCGCCGGTACCTTCAACTTTTTTTATTAATTCATGCCAGCTTTGCCTGTCATTATCTGCCATTAATGAAACAATCATCGCTCTATCAGGAAAAAGTTTAAGGCATTCTTCAATTTCTTTTAGGTTTAAATCCAGTGGCCTGTCGCTAATGAGTTCTATATTATTAAACCCCATCATTTTTTTTGCACCAAAATTTACTGCTGAGTATCTTGATGAAACATTTTTTACCTGGCTGCCCAAAGTTTTCCATACCACGCCGCCCCAGCCTGCTTCAAAAGCACGCAATACATTTATTTTTTTATCAGTAGGCGGTGCACTCGCCAACCAAAATGGATTAGGAGATTTTATACCCAGGAAGTTTGATTTAAGAGAAGCCATTATTTTTAAATTTTAAATACTGAATTTTAAATGATGTATTAATGAGCAAAAGATTCTTTTCTGGTTGTAAAAATTTTAGTTTGTACATTAATAGTAGATTCCATTTTGTGTAAATACAATTGATAATCTTATTCTATTAATTTACTTTTCGTTAAAAGATGAACCTAATTTCTTATTCCTCTCACCTCTATAAAAGCAATCTACATTTTTGATTGTACTGCAATTGCTTCTTCACATTTTCACCAATACTTGTACCGCTGCTTTTAAACTGTTTTGATAAAACATAAATCTTTTCAATAACTTATTATTTGTTTAACCTGATAATTAATATTGAAAATCAAATGACAATTAAAATATTTATTTTCTGTATTCATTTAAAATTCTAAATAATTAAGAATCGCTAAGGCTCCATCTTTTCCTGCCTGTACTGCATCTACTACTTCTTTTCCTCCATTAACTGCATCGCCACCTGCAAAAACTCCTTTAATGTTTGTTGCACAATTGTTGTTTATTTCAATTTTCCCTTTTGCATTTTTAAGTTTAAGTTTATTAACTAATCTTTCAAAAGGCACCTGCCCTGCTGCTTTTATCACCATATCAACTTCTATTGCAAAAGTTGCTCCAGTATCAACAGGGCTTCTTCTACCGCTTGCATCAGGTTCACCAAGTTTCATAATGCTGCATTCAAGTTGTTTTACTTTTCCTCCTGCTCCTTTAATTTTTTTAGGTGCAGCCAGCCAAATTATTTCAACTCCATCAAGTCTTGCAATATCAAGTTCCACATCGGTACATGGTTTTTCTTCTTCTGTTCTCCTGTAAATAAGTGTTACTTCTTTTGCACCTAATCTTTTTGCTTGCGTAGCTGCGTCAATGGCCGTCATACCCATACCTATAACCGCTACTTTATCACCAACATTAACAGTAGAGAATCCATTGGCTCTTATTTCATAAATAAATTTAATAGCATCAACTACACCCGTTAGTTTTTCTCCGGGTATATCTAATTGCCTGGCTACGCCAACACCAATGCCTACATAAACTGCATCAAATTCTTTTTTTAAATTTGCCAGTGTAATGCCTTGTTGCCCTACAGGCAGATTATTTCCTAATTCGTGATTATATTTTACTTCAATGCCACCAATTCCTAAAATATAATCTACTTCATCTTTGCAAAATTCAGGTGTTACTTTATATGCTGCAATTCCATACGTCATTAAACCGCCGCCTTTATTTTCCTTTTCAAAAATGGTAACATCAATGCCATTACGGGATAATACATGAGCACAACTTAAGCCTGCCGGGCCTGCGCCTACCACCGCAACTTTTTTTCCTGTACCAGGTTTTCTATCAAACAACTGCCATTGTTTTTGCATAGCAATTTCAGTAGCATATCGCTGTAGTTTTGCAATATGAATAGGTGTTTCTTCCATTAAATTAAATACACAGGCACCTTCGCAAAGTTTTTCAACCGGACAAACCTTGCTGCAACCTGCACCCATGATATTGGAAGAAAAAATTGTATGAGCCGAACCTTTTAAGTTTTCTGTGGCAATCTGTTTGATGAATTTAGGAACATCAATACTGGTAGGACAACTTTTAGTACATGGTGCATCATAACAATACAGGCAACGATTTGCCTCCACCATAGCTGCATCCATTGTTTCGAATGGCGGATGAATATCGCTGAAATTTTCGGCGTATTGTTTGGTAGAAAGTCGGTTGTTTTGAATCATGTATAAAATTTAAAATTATAAATTATGAATGTTGAATATTATTTCATTCCCATTCATAATCATAGTTCAGTTAATTTTCCATAAGTTTCTGGTCTTCTATCTCTAAAAAATTGCCAGATATTTCTAACTTCTTCAATCATATCCAAATCAAATGTTGCCACCAGTAATTCATCTTTGTCTTCGCTGGCTTGTGCAAAAATTTGTCCACGGGGGTCAACAAAATAACTACTGCCATAAAATTTGCCCAGGTTCCAGGGTTTTTCTTCACCAACCCTGTTGATGCATCCCATAAAATATCCGTTGGCAGCAGCATGTGCTGGCTGTTCCAGTTTCCACAAATATTGCGATAAGCCGGCAACAGTAGCAGAAGGATTATAAACAATTTCGGCGCCGTTTAAACCAAGGCATCTAGCACCATCAGGAAAATGACGATCGTAACAGATGTACACACCAACTTTGGCGTACTTGGTTTGAAATACAGGATAGCCAAGGTTGCCGGGCTTAAAGAAAAATTTTTCCCAAAAACCGCTGGTATGTGGAATATGATTTTTTCTGTACTTGCCCAGGTAAGTTCCATCGGCATCAATTACTGCAGCTGTGTTATATAAAACACCGGCCTGCTCTTTTTCATAAATGGGAACAATGATGACCATATTATATTTTTTAGCATAAGTAGCCATCAAATCGGTAGTAGGGCCGGGTACAGATTCTGCACTTTCGTACCAGGCTTTATCCTGCCCCGGGCAGAAATATGGTGTATTAAAAATTTCCTGCAGGCAAAGTATCTGCACGCCTTGCTTGCCGGCTTCTTCAATAAGTGGAATATGTTTTTGCAGCATAGCATTTACAATTTCCGGTATGGTTCCCTCGCCTTCTGTTTTTGGAAGAGACATTTGTATTAGGCCTGATTTAATAATTCTTGGCATTTTTTTTATTTTAAATGTTAAATGTTGATTGATTACATTTCTATATAAAATTAATCAATCAACATCTAAAGTAGATTATATGATACTTGATACTTTATTTCTTTTTATAAACTTCCCATTCCCTTTTTCGGCCAAACATTTTTCTTCGTCTATTACAACCTGGCCACGCAGTAAAACAGTTTTTGTTTTACCCGTCAATTTCCATCCTTCATAGGCAGAATAATCTGTGTTCATGTGATGTGTAGCTGCGCTGATGGTATGTTCTTTATTTGGATCGAATAAAACAATATCAGCATCCGAACCGGGAGCTAAGCAACCCTTTTGTGGAAACATACCAAATAATTTTGCAGGATTAGTTGATAACACTTCAACAAATTTATTTATGGTAATTTTTCCTTTTCTTACGCCTTCGCTGTATAATAATTCAACCCGGTGCTCAATAGCAGGATGACCGTTGGGTATTTTTGAAAAATCATCTTTACCTAAAAGTTTTTGTTCCCATTTAAATGGACAATGATCTGTTGCCACCACTTGTATCAATCCCTGGTTAATGCCAGCCCACAAAGCATCCTGGTCTTTTTTTTCTCGTAATGGAGGGCTCATCACCCATTTGGCTCCATCAAAATTCTTTTCGTATAAAGATGCATCCAATAATAAATATTGAATACAGGTTTCGGCAAATACTTTTTGATTTTGGCGATTATTCTCCCGTACCGCATTCAAAGCGCCTTCGCATGTCATGTGTACAATATAACCTGGGCAACCGGTATAGCCTGCAATAGATGCAAACCTTTCTGATGCTTCGGCCTCTGTAATTTCGGGTTGCGATAAATAATGATACAAAGGAGCTGTATTTCCTTCGTTTAAATTTTTTGCAACCAAAAAATCAA
>DAOLYC010000167.1:0-5672 GCA_035425605.1 Ferruginibacter sp. | reverse complement strand
CCTATATAATTATGAGCTTTAAACGCATCAACAACATTACCGGATGGGTCGTTTGCATTATTGCATGCGCTGTATATATTATGACCATGGAAGCTACCGGCAGCCTTTGGGACTGTGGTGAGTTTGCATCCAGTGCATATAAACTTCAAATTCCGCACCCGCCGGGAGCGCCTTTATTTGTATTGATAGGAAGATTATTTATGGTTCCGTTTGATGCTGCACATGCGGCAACAGGTATTAACCTGATGAGCGCTTTAGCCAGCGGATTTACCATTTTATTCCTGTTTTGGAGTATTACACATTTTGCACGTAAACTGGTATTGAAAAACGGAGGTGAATTAACCAATGAAAAGATAATAGGTATTATGGCTGCTGCTGTTGTAGGCGCATTGGCTTATACTTTTTCAGATTCTTTCTGGTACAGTGCTGTTGAAGGCGAAGTTTACGCCCTGTCATCATTTTTTACTGCAGTGGTTTTTTGGGCTATACTTAAATGGGAGCAAAATGTAGATGCTGAACAAAAAGAAGGGATTAAGGGGCATTTTACAAAGGCCGACCGATGGATTATCCTTATTTTTTACCTGATGGGTTTATCAATAGGTGTACACTTACTTAACTTACTTACTATACCAGCAATTGTAGTTATTTATTATTTTAAACGCTACGAAAAAATAACAAAATGGGGTACATTTTGGGCATTTGTTATTGGATGTGGAATTACAGGCCTTGTTCAAAAAGCTGTTATCGTTTGGACCATCAAAGGCGCTGGCAATTTTGATATTCTTTTTGTAAACGACTTTGGACTTCCATTCTTTTCGGGCTTCGCTTTCTTCTTTATACTTATTGCTGTACTGGTTTATTATGGTTTAAGAGTAGCCAGCAAACGTAACTGGAATTTTTTAAAACTTGGTTTGTGGAGTTTTATATTCATGTTGCTGGGTTATTCAACTTACTTTACCACATTGGTAAGGTCTAATGCTAATCCCGCTGTTGATATGTTTAATGTTGATAATCCTGTAAACCTGGTTGGTTATTTAAGCCGTGAACAATATGGCGACTGGCCAATCATGTATGGCCAGGATTTTACTGCACAACCTGAAGACACAAAAATCACCGAGACTTATGTTAAAAGTAATGGCAAATATGAAAAAAACGGAAGAAAAGTAGAATACGTTTATGCTGCTGCTGATAAGCATCTTTTCCCTCGTATGTGGGATCAAAGTAACGACCAGGGCCATGCCGATTATTATGCAAGCTGGATGGGAATTGGAAAAGACCAACAAGGTAATTGGGAACGAGCCCCCACCATGGCCGAAAATATTCAATTTGCATTATCGTACCAGGTGGGTTGGATGTACATGCGTTATTTCATGTGGAATTTTGCAGGAAAACAAGATGATATTCAGGGAGTGAGTATGGCTAATGTACGTGATGGCAACTGGAAAACCGGGATAAGTTTTTGGGATAATGCACGCCTTGGTAACCAGGATACACTGCCCGACAGCTTAAAACACAATAAAGCCAATAACAAACTTTTTGCCTTACCATTTCTTTTAGGTTTGCTGGGATTAATTTACCAGGTAATGAGAGATAAGAGAGATTTTTTAGTTGTAGGCTTACTCTTTTTCTTTACAGGCCTGGCCATTGTATTTTATCTAAATCAGGCAGGTAATCAACCTCGTGAAAGGGACTATGCATTTGTAGGTTCCTTCTATGCATTTGCAATTTGGATTGGCCTTGGTGTATTGTATGTAAAAGAATTATTTTCCAAATTCATAAAAAACAAAAATGTATTAAATATTGCAGCAGGTGGCCTTTGCTTACTGGCAGTGCCAGTATTGATGGCCAGCCAGGAGTGGGACGACCACGACCGCAGTAATAAAACGCTGGCAAGAGATTTAGCAATTGATTATTTACAAAGTTGTGCACCCAATGCAGTACTGATAACTTTTGGTGATAATGATACCTATCCACTATGGTATGCACAGGAAGTGCAAGGCATACGTAGAGACATTAGGGTTATAAACTCCAGTTTATTGGGAACCGATTGGTATATAAACCAATTGCGTTATAAAGTAAACCAAAGCGATCCTATTGACCCAATTTGGACAGCATCGCAAATTGAAGGCGCAAACCGTGATATCCTTTATTCGCCCGAAGGTTTATATGGTAACAATCAAACTTTTTTATCTAAATACAGGTCTAAAGCCGGTATAACAACCGACCCATTACAACCGATGGACCTTTATACCATGATGAAAGATTTTGCAGGAAGCGATGATCCAAATAAAATGGAAGTAGGCAGAGATGGTAATACTTTAAATATTTTCCCTTCTAAAAAAGTTTCTATCCCTGTTGACATTAATACTGTAAGGCAAAATGGTACTGTAAATGCAAATGACAGTGTAGTATCACAAGTTGTATTTGATATTCCTAAAAATGTATTGTTTAAAAATGATGCCGCAATTTTAAATATCATAGCTGCCAATAAATGGAAAAGGCCAATTTATTTTACTTCGCAAGGCGGCGGCGACCTGGGATTTCAAAAATACTTACGGCAGGACGGATTGACTTACCGTTTAGTACCTGTGGCAAATAGTGAGGTTAATGATGACTGGGCTTACGATAAAATGATGAAAGAATTTAAAAGCGGCAATGCCGATAAACCGGGCGTTTATTTTGACGAAGAAAACCGCAGACACCTGAACACCATTCGCCTGGCTTATGCAAGTGCAGCGCTTGATATGGCACAAAAAAACAAGAAAGAAGAAGCCAAAAAAATGCTTAACAAAGTTGATAAAATGATGCTGGAGGAAAACTTTCCTTATGGAATGGTTAGCCGTTTTCAGCAGCACGATTATATTTCTTTTATGTTACTGCAAGCTTCTTATGCAGCCGGAGATACTGTGTTGGCTTCAAAAATCACCACAAGCCTACGCAAAGACCTTCAACAGCAAATTAGTTATTACGATGGTTTGGATGATGCAAAGAACAGTGTGTTTAATTATGTAGATCAAAACGGACGTAAAGCTGGCGATAGGAATTCGGCAGAGGAATTCTTAATGCGTATCATGGCTTTGGAACAACAATTCAAATCTCAGGGAGGGCTACCAACCGAAACCCCGGGAGAAATAAAAACTATGCCAGTAGCGCCAAAAGATTCTCAAAAAAAATAATTGATAAATCAAAAAAGTAAAATCTCCTGTTTTTTCACAGGAGATTTTTTTATTTAACAAACGAACAAAACTGTCAGACAAAATGTTTTGTAAATTACATTGTACTTGAGAATGATGACTTATAAACTTTAACCCTTGAACCTTAAATATTGTTAGGCTATAATTTTAGTAAATACAATCCCAATCAACATGGCAAATCTCCCTTTGAGACTTTACTAAATCTGTTTTTGCAGTTATTAACATACACAAATGGCGATTTTAATGAAGCCATGCAATGGATGAATGAACTGGATAAGGAATACAAATTAACCAACAACGAATATGGTATTGGCGATTTTATTGATGATTTAAAAAGTAAAGGTTATATAGATGATAATAAAAAAAAAGGTGAAATAAAAATCACTTCTAAAACAGAACAAGGTATTCGCAAGAAAAGCCTCGAAGAGATTTTTGGTAAATTAAAAAAAACAAAGCAAGGCAATCATCAAACATATAAACCCGGCAGGGGCGATGAAATAAACCCAGAGACAAGGCCTTTTCAGTTTGGCGATACGATGGAACAGATTGATTTCACCAACTCCATCCGTAATGCACAAATAAACCATGGTATTGATAGCTTTCACATGCAGGAAGATGATTTGGAAATAAGGGAAACCGATTTTAAATCACAAACATCAACTGTTTTGATGATTGACATTTCTCATTCAATGATATTATATGGTGAAGACAGGATTACACCTGCCAAGAAAGTGGCTATGGCTTTGAGCGAACTTATAAAAACAAAATATCCAAAAGATACTTTAGATATTGTGGTATTTGGAAACGATGCCTGGCCGATAGAAATAAAAGACCTCCCCTATTTACAGGTAGGGCCTTATCATACCAATACCGTTGCCGGATTAGAACTGGCAATGGATATTTTAAGAAGACGCCGTAATCCAAACAAACAGATTTTTATGATAACCGATGGCAAACCAACTTGTTTAAAAATTGGTAACCGCTATTATAAAAACAGTTGGGGTGTAGATAGAAAAATATTAAACCGTTGCATGAGCCTGGCCACACAATGCAAAAAATTAAAGATACCCATTACTACTTTCATGATTGCATCGGACCCTTATTTGCAAAGATTTGTGCAGGAATTTACTGAAACCAATAACGGAAAGGCTTTTTTTGCATCACTGGATAAACTGGGCGCATTTATTTTTAAAGATTTTGAAAGCGGGAAAAGGAAAACCGTGTACTAAAAACTCAAATAAAAAGGAAGATTAAAAATTATCTGTACCATACTTTTAACAACTGATAATGAACCAAACAACAATAACAACACTCGGCGAATTAAAAAAGAGCGGCTTTATTTCTAAAAGTATCAAGCAGGAAATACGAGACAATCTTATAAAAAAAATAAAAGCAAAAGATAATCCGTTCCCCGGCATTCTTGGTTACGAAGATTCAGTGATACCCGATACAGAAAGAGCATTATTATCGCAACATAACATTTTGTTTTTGGGCTTGCGTGGGCAGGCAAAAACAAGAATGGCCAGGCAGATGATTGATTTGCTGAACGAATACATTCCCATTGTTGCCGGTAGCGAAATAAATGACGATCCATTACATCCAATTTCAAAATATGCAATAGATTTAATTGCTGCCAAAGGCGATGATACTCCTATTGCCTGGTTACACCGCAGCGAACGATACGGAGAAAAATTAGCTACACCCGATGTTAGCGTTGCAGATTTGATTGGTGATATTGACCCAATAAAAGCCGCCAATTTAAAATTAAGTTTTGCTGATGAAAGAGTTTTGCATTACGGCATTATCCCCAGGAGCAATAGAAGTATTTTTGTTATAAACGAACTACCCGATTTGCAGGCAAGGATTCAGGTTTCGCTTTTTAATATTTTAGAAGAAGGTGATTTACAAATACGTGGATTTAAATTACGATTACCATTAGACGTGTTATTTGTTTTTACTGCTAACCCCGAAGATTATACAAACCGTGGAAGCATAGTAACACCACTTAAAGACAGGATAGAAAGTCAGATACTGACTCATTACCCAAAAAATTTAGAAACCGCATTGGAAATTACCGAACAGGAAGCCAACATTAATGAAGTACAAAATCAAAAAGTAAAAGCAAGCGACCTGGTAAAAAGATTAATAGAACAGGTATCGTTTGAAGCACGTGCCAGTGAACTGGTAGATAAAAAAAGTGGTGTTAGCGCCAGGCTCAGCATCAGCGCTTATGAAAATGCTATTAGCGCTGCCGAGAGAAGATCCATCATCAATGAAGAAAAAGAAACACAAGTTTGGATTAGCGACCTTATCGGTATCATTCCTTCTATAACCGGTAAAATAGAATTGGTATATGAAGGCGAACAGGAAGGCCCTTACCAGGTTGCGTTTAATTTACTGGAACGCTCAATCCGTACACAGTTTAGTCAATACTTTCCCAATCCCGATACATTGAAAAAGAAAAAAGGCAAAGAAGCC
>DAOLYC010000166.1:0-5679 GCA_035425605.1 Ferruginibacter sp. | reverse complement strand
AGAATAGATACATAAAAAAATTGCCAAAAAGAAAAAACACACCAAAAGCAAAATGAATACAGAGGTTAATTTAAAAGAATAAAAAACAAGTACAATTTATATCAAAATAAATAAAATTTAAATCGGGGCTTATGCTCATTTGCCCAGTAACACATTATATTACCTTTGCTTTTCAATTTTAATTAACCATTTCATTAAGTGTACTAATGGCCGATTCTGTTTTAATGGAGAAGAATGTAAACGATATAAAGGCCTGTGTTATTATTCCAACTTATAACAATGCAGCTACACTGGCACATGTAATTACTGATGTAGCAGTTTATATGGATGATATTATTGTAGTTAATGATGGGTCAACCGATAATACTGTTAATATTATAAATAAATTTCCTTCAATACAGTTTATCAGCTATTCAAAAAATGTGGGTAAAGGCTGGGCACTACGCAAAGCATTTAAATATGCTGTTGATAAAGGTTATGATTATGCCATCACGATAGATTCCGACGGTCAACATTTCGCAAAAGACCTACCTCTGTTTTTAAAAAAGGTTAATGAAAATAAGAACGCTATTATTATTGGTGTCAGAAATATGAACCAGGATTTTATTCCCGGCGGTAGCAGCTTTGGTAATAAATTCTCCAACTTTTGGTTTAAGGCCGAAACGGGCATTAGCTGCCCCGATACACAATCGGGTTATCGCCTTTATCCATTACAGGCAATTAAAAATATGCGTTTCATCACCCGTAAATACGAATTTGAAATTGAAGTATTGGTACGGGCAGCCTGGAAAGCTGTGGATGTGATTTCTGTTCCGGTTACGGTGTATTATGCACCAAAAGCAGAAAGGATTTCTCACTTCAGGCCATATAAAGATTTTTTTCGGATAAGCATCTTAAATACGGTTTTGGTGCTGATAGCATTTCTTTATATAAAACCCAGAAATTTTTTAAGAATATTATTCAACAAAAAGAAATTTAAAAAACTTTTGGATGATCATTTGTTTAACCCTCACCACTCTACTCAACTTAAAGCTATGTCTGTTGCCTTTGGTATTTTTATGGGCATCATTCCCATTTGGGGCTTTCAACTGGTTACGGCAATTTTTTTAGCAATTTTATTTAAGCTTAACAAACCCTTGGTGATTATTGCAGCTAATATCAGCGTTCCTCCATTAATACCATTAATTATTTACCTCAGTTATAAGTTGGGAGCTTTTTGGATGGGAACCAATGCCACAACTTTTGTTTTCAGTAAATCAATAACGCTTGATTCAATTAAGAATAACCTGGTACAATATATTTTTGGCAGCATTACATTGGCAGTTTGTGCTGCAATAGTGTTTGGGTTGCTTACCTTTATTTTTTTAAAGTTAACCGAAAAAAAGCGGATACCTGTTCTATAAGCCCACCCCTTGTACATGAAAAAAATATTTCTGCACATTTATAAATATTTTGAAAAGCGTAGGGCTGCCTTATATATCGTATTCGCAATTATTTTTCTTACAGCAGCATGGTTTGCATCAAGGGTAAAGTTTGAAGAAGATATTTCAAAGATTTTACCAAAAGATAAAAAGATTGAAAAACTGAACGAAGTTTTTCAAAACTCTAAGTTCATGGATAAGTTGGTGGTTACAGTATCTCTTAAAGATACTGCTGCTGCAGCACAGCCCGACAGTTTGATTACATACGCAGATATATTTGCAGAAAATATTCAACAAAAACTTGCGCCTTATATCAGTAAATTAAATGTAAAGGTTGATGATGACCTTGTACTTGAATTATTTGAATCAATCAATAATCACCTGCCGGTTTATCTTAACAACAAAGATTATATTGAAATTGATTCACTCATTAAGCCGGAAAAAGTGAAGGAAACTCTTGAGCAAGATTTTCGTACACTTACTTCTCCGGCCGGCTTTGCACTAAAAACCATGATTAGCAAAGACCCCGTTGGCATTACTTTTTTGGGGTTAAAAAAACTACAGCAATTACAATACGACGATAATTTTGAGCTTTACGATAATTATGTTGTTACAAAAGACAGGAAACACCTGATGCTTTTTATCACACCAAAGTATCCACCCAACAATACAGGCAAAAACGCTTTACTGCTAAAAGGGCTTGATAGTTTGATTGACAACAACAACAGCGTAGTTACAGCAACCTATTTTGGCGCTACAGCCGTTTCGGTTGGTAATGCTTTACAACTTCGTAAAGATTCTTTACTCACACAGGGTATCACTGTACTTTTCATCATTATTTTTCTTGGAATTTATTTTAGAAAAAAAAGAGCGCCGTTTATTATACTGGTGCCTGTAGTTTTTGGTGCCATATTTTCGTTGGCAGTTATTTATTTTTTAAAAGGCAGCATTTCGGTAATTGCGTTGGGTACAGGCTCTGTAGTGCTGGGCATTGCCGTAAATTATTCGCTGCATGTTTTTAACCACTATAGGCATACAAGAAATATAGAACAACTTATTAACGATTTAGCCATTCCTATGACGATTGGCAGCTTTACTACCATTGGTGGTTTTTTGTGCCTGCAGTTTGTTGAATCGGAGATGCTGAAAGACCTGGGATTTTTTGCAGCCTTTAGTTTAGTGGGAGCCTCACTTTGTTCTTTAATATTTCTTCCACATTTTATAACAACAAAAAAAGAACAGGAAACACACCAAACAGATAAGTTTTCCTGGATAGATAAAATAGCATCACTAAAGCCCGAATACAATAAAATTTTAGTCATCATTATTTTTTGCCTAACTATATTTTTTTCTTTTTGGGCAGGAAAGGCAGGTTTCGAATCTGATTTGCAGAACATGAATTTCATGAGTAAGAAATTGAAGCAGTCTGAAAAAAAATTAAATCAGATTAATCAATATGCATTGCAATCGGTGTACCTGGTTACTGAAGGAAAAACTTTAGACGAAGCACTGGCCAATAATGAAAAACTGATTACAGAAATTGATAAGCTACAAGAGGATGATATTGTTAAAAAATACTCTGGTGTTTCTTCTTTGATAATTTCAGATTCTTTACAAAAAATAAGAATAGAGCGTTGGAATAAATATTGGACTGTAGAAAAGAAAAAGGCATTGATGGCCACTTTGCTTAAAGAAGGGGTTGCACTAAAGTTCAATACATCAGCATTTAATAATTTTAAAATGCTGTTGGATAAAAAGTATGAGCCTGTTGGCAAAGAGGCAATGGCAACAGTGCGAAAAAATTTTCTGGATGACTACATCACTGAAAAACCTGGCAAAACCACCGTTGTTACCCTTGTAAAAACCACTCCCGAAAAAAGAAAGGAAGTGTATGATGTTTTTGAAAACAAGGCAAATGTTACCGTACTGGATAAGCAATACCTTACAAAGCGTTTTGTTGAAATCATCAATTCAGATTTTACAAGCATTGCTTTGATGACCTCGATGCTTGTATTTTTTGTTTTACTACTTGTTTACGGAAGAATAGAACTTACACTGGTTTCCTTTATCCCTATGGCAATAAGCTGGCTTTGGATTTTGGGCATCATGGGCTTGTTTGGTATTCAATTCAACATCATCAACATTATCATCTCTGCATTAATTTTTGGCTTAGGCGATGATTATAGCCTTTTCATTATGGATGGGTTATTACAAGAATATAAAACTGGCAAAAAAACACTTTCTTCTTTTAAATCCTCTATCATCTTATCGGCAGTAACAACTGTAGCCGGCCTGGGAGTTTTAATTTTTGCCCAACATCCGGCATTGCGTTCTATTGCATTAATTTCAATCATTGGTATTCTTTGTGTGCTGATAATAGCACAAATATTAATTCCATTTTTGTTTTCGATTTTAATTACAAACAGGGTAAAACGAAACAGGTTTCCCTGGACATTGTGGGGCTTTATCAAATCTTCTTTCGCTTTTTCATATTTTATTGGCTGGAGTGTAACACTCACCTTAATAGCTTATATCTTTTCACTGTTCAACATAAAAGAAAAAGGCAAACTGCTATTCCATAATATTATAGCAAAAGTTTGCAGGCGGCTTGTGTACATAATGATTAATGTAAAAAAGAAAATTATTAACCTGCCACAAGAAAAATTCAAATCTCCTGCCATTATTATTTCCAATCATCAATCATCACTGGATATTTTACCGCTGATTATGCTGCATCCAAAACTACTGATGTTTACTAATAACCGTATTTGGAACTCACCATTGTTTGGTAAAGTCATCCGCATGGCCGATTATTTTCCGGTAGAACAAATTGAAACAGACTTAAGCAAAGTAGAAGAAAGAATTAAAAACGGTTATTCTGTTATTATTTTTCCCGAAGGAACAAGAGCCGAAGACGGCGTGATAAAACGTTTTCATAAAGGCGCTTTTTACCTGGCCGAAAAACTTAATGTAGATATTCTGCCTATTATGATACATGGCACTAATTATACGTTAACCAAACAAGATCAACTTTTAAAAGACGGACAACTTACCGTTAAAATATTACCACGAATAAAGCCCGAAGACAAATCTTTTGGTAATGGTTATGCCGAAAGGGCCAAAGGTATTGGCCGATATTTTCGTACAGAATTTGAAATGCTGCGTGCAGAAATTGAACAACCAAAATATTTTAGAGAAAAACTTATTTATAACTACTTGTATAAAGGCCCGGTGCTGGAATGGTACATGCGTATTAAAACAAAGCTCGAAAAAAACTATAAACCCTTTAATGATATTGTGCCAAAAGAAGGAAAAATTCTGGATATTGGTTGTGGCTACGGATTTATGCCATACATGCTATCTTTTGTTGAACAAAAAAGACAAATCACCGGTATTGATTACGACGAAGAAAAAATTGATACAGCCAATCATAGTTTCAGCAAAACCAATAATATTAATTTTGTACACAGCGATGTGATGAGTTTTGCATTTGAAAAATATGATTGCATTATAATGGCCGATATGTTACATTATTTACAACCAGCACAGCAACAAACAGTAATTAATAAATGTATCGGTAGTTTAAATGCAGGCGGTACAATAATAATTAGAGACGGCGATAAAGACAAAGCAGCGCTGCACAAAAAAACAAAACTCACAGAATATTTATCAACCAAAGTTGTAAATTTTAATAAAACCAACAAAACGGGTTTAAGTTTTTTATCGGGTAGTATGATAAAATCCATAGCAGCAGCAAATAATATGAGCTGTAATGAAACGGCTGATTCAAAATTAACTTCAAACACTATATTTATTTTAAAAGCAGCAGCAAATTAATGACCAAAGATTTTGACATAGTAATAATTGGCAGTGGCATGGGCGGATTGGTATGTGCCGATATTCTTAGCAGGGAAGGGTATAAAATTTGTGTGCTGGAAAAAAACCGGCAAATTGGAGGCAGCCTTCAAACCTATGTTCGTGAAAAAGTTATTTTCGATTCGGGAGTACATTACCTCGGTGGATTAAGCGAAGGGCAAAATCTTTACCAGGTATTCAAATACCTTGATATAATTGGAAGATTAAAATTGCAAAAAATGGAAGAAGATGTTTTTGATAAAATTATTATTGAAAACGATAAAAAAGAATATGTATATGCACAGGGCTACGAAAACTTTATTCAGCATTTATTAAAAGATTTTCCAAACGAAGAAAAATCGCTTCGACAATATTGTGATAAAATAAAAGAATTGCCTTTATT
>DAOLYC010000165.1:0-5693 GCA_035425605.1 Ferruginibacter sp. | reverse complement strand
TTCAAACTCACGATTGCTAAGTGTTTCGTGAGGTTTTTTCTCAGTATTAAATTGGTGTAGTAGTTTTTCTGCTACTTCGGGAGTAATGTATTTACGGCCCAATTGTATTCTTTGTATAGCTGAAATTAATTCATAAGGAGCCGAGTTTTTATTAAGGTACCCGGCAGCGCCAGCTTTTAAAACCCTTACGGCATATATTTCATCGGCATAAATGCTAAGTATAAGCACGGGCAGGTTAGGTTTTATCTGTTTAATTTGTTCAAGCGCTTCCAGTCCGTTGCGGCCTGGCATGTCCAGGTCTGATATCACAAGATCAAAATCATGCTGATACACTTCTTTTACCAGGCTATCGCCATCGCCGGTTTCTGTTATTTCAATACCTGGATACTCATCTTTTAATATCTGTATAAGTCCAAGCCTGATGAAACCATGATCATCTGCAATAATTATCTTTTTCATCTTTATACAGGTTATTAATTATTGTTAGTTGGTAAACTAATTTTTACCAAAGTTCCTAAACCAATAATTGATTTAATTATAAAATATCCATTCAATGCTTTTACTCTTTCCTGTATGCCCATCAGGCCAAAAGAATCTTTGCCTTCCAAAATTGCAGTATCAAATCCAGTTCCGTCGTCTTCAATGATAGCCGATACTTTTTTATTTCCATTTTTGATTGTAACATTTACATTTTTAGCTTTTGCATATTTTGTAATATTAGTGAGCGACTCCTGGGTAAACCTAAAAATACAGGTGATGGTTTCTTCAGAAAGGCTGGCCACTTTTTTGTTTATCAAAATCTTAATAGGAATGCCTGTATTGGCAGTAAATTGATGGCCCAATAATTCAAGGGCATCATGCAGTCCATATTCATCCAATATGCTTGGTTTCAACTCATGCAAAATGCGCCTTACAGATGAATTGCTTCCATCAAGCAATGAAATTATATTTTTAATCTTTTGTTTTAATAAAATTGCTTCTTCCGGTATTTTTTTATCTATCCAGGCAATATCCATCTTTATTGCTGTAAGCTGCTGGCCAAGGTCATCATGTATTTCCCTGCCAATGCGGCGCCGCTCTTCTTCTCTTACTGATTGCAGGTGATTGGTTAACTGGCTTAACTTTTTATTATAATTTTCAATTTGCTGTTGTGCTTTTTTCTTTTGGGTAATATCAATCACAAATAAGGCTGTAAGCGGCCCGTCAATACCAGGCATGATGGACTCCCTCACTTCAAGATCTATTATATCTTTATTTTTCTTGCGATGCCTTGTTTCATACCTTATTTGTTTATTATTGATGGTCTTATGTTTTTTTTCTTCATTTATTTCAATATCATGTATATTTTTTTTAAAAAGTTCGGCTTTGTTATAACCGGTAATTTTTAAGTAGGCAGGGTTTACCTGCAATATTTTTCCTTTAGCATCTGTTAAGATAAAACCTGCAAAAATTGTATTCATGGTTTGCTCGTAACGATGTAATAATGCTTGTTTTTCGGCAGTTACTTTTTTTTGTTCTGTTATATCAATAGCTGTTGTAAAACAATTTAGCGGTTTACCTTTTGCATTTTTAACTAACGCTGTTTTAAATAAAACATTACGAATATTACCAGATGGCTGTATAATCCTGAATTCTATTTCAACCTTACCGGAAGTTTGTAAAGTGTAAATGGCCGTTTTTATTATTTTATTATCACCGGGATGAATTAATTTTCTTAAACCTTCAATAGTATGAGAAAAAATTTTGGCCTTTACACCCAATATCCTGTACAAACCTTCCGATATGTTCATAGTTTGGTTTTCCAGGTTGTAAAAACCATGTCCCAGGTTTCCCATCTTTTCGGCTCTAATCAATCTTTTTTCATTTTCCAATAACTGTTGACGGCTTTTTTTACTTTCAGTAATATCTTTTAAAAAAACAATCATATTTCCTGTTGATAAAAATTTAGCGGTTAATTCCACATCTAACAATTTGCCATTTTTTAGTTTCATCACCCGTTCCAATACAATTGTTTTTCCCTTGCCGGGGCTAATAATATTTAACCGCTTTTTGGAGCCACTTTCGTTTAATATAAAATCATTATACCCCTTTTTTAATAAATCATCATTTGTAAACCCCGTTAATTTTTTCATGCCGTTATTTACAACTAACAGTTTACCCAAAGGGTTTGCAATAAAAATGGCATTGGGAGATTCAGATAAAAGTTTACGGAAATTTATTTCGGCTGTTTTGCCGGTACCAGGCTTAGTTGAGTTTGATGGCTTACCCTGTCCTGTAATCAAATATTTATTTTGGACAAACATGTGCCGAATATGTAATTAAATATTAGGAAAACAATGCCAAATTATTTTAGCACCAGTAAAAAGCAATATATTTTTACTATCCGAAATTAAATTACGCTTTTTTATCAACTTAAAATATTTCTTTACTGTAATCTTTTAAAATTTACTTTTATTTGATAAAATATTTTTAAGCCAAAATTCCAGTCATGGTAAAAAAAGCATTCAGCCTGTTATGGTTAGCCAGTTTAGTATTTTTTACAGCCAGTTCGCAATCAATACCCACACCAAAATCTTATTTTGGATTTTCTATTGGTGATGATTACCAGCTTGCTAGTTTTACACAAACCGAAGGATATTTTAAGCAATTGGCAGCCAATTCTAACAGAGCAAAATATACTGTTATTGGTAAAACAGAAGAAGGCCGGAACCAGTGTATGCTAATCATTACATCGCCTGCCAATCAAAAAAAACTTTTGTATTATAAAGAGATTTCGCAAAAAATGGGCAATGCCGAAATAGGTTTGGAAGAAGCAAAACAATTAGCCAAAGAAGGAAAGGCCGTTGTATGGATTGATGGTGGATTACATGCAACAGAAACGGTAGGTATTCATCAACTGATAGAAACTGCCTACCAGTTGGTAAGCCGTACTGATGATGAAACTTTGCGGATATTGGATGATGTGATAATACTATTGACACATGCAAACCCCGATGGACAGGAACTTGTAAGCAACTGGTACATGAGGGAGCCTACACCCGAAAAAAGATCATTGGCAAACCTGCCAACGCTTTATGAAAAATATGCCGGCCATGATAATAACCGTGATTTTTTTATGCTGAATCTGAAAGAAACACAAAACATGGGTAGGATTTTATTTGTTGATTGGATTCCGCAAATTATGTACAACCATCACCAAAGCGGGCCAGCCGGATCGGTGGTTGCCGGTGCCCCATACAGAGATCCATTTAATTATGTTTTTGATCCATTAATAATTACCGGACTTGATGCTATGGGTGCAGCCATGCAAAACCGATTAAATGCAGAAGGCAAGCCGGGTTACACAAGTAAAGCCGGTTCTGTTTTTTCTACCTGGTATAATGGTGGCCTGCGTACTACAACTTATTTTCACAACATGATAGGATTGCTTACTGAAATCATTGGCAGTCCCAACCCTTCAAATGTACCGTTGGTTACATCCAGGTTAATTCCTAATGCAGCCACACCAAACCCTGTAACACCGCAAAAATGGAATTTCAGAAAATCTATTGAGTATTCGGTTTCTTTAAATTATGCCGTATTAAATTATGCATCCCGAAACAGGGATGAACTACTGATGAATATTTATCGCATGGGCAGAAACTCAATTGACAAAGGAAATAAAGATACCTGGAGTTTAACGCCTTCAAAAATTGAAGCCATCCATACTCTTTACAATGACTCGATTAAAAAAACAAACAGCAACGCTGCCAATAACCGTAACAATAATATTCCGGTAAAATTTTACGACAGTGTAATGCATAACCCTTTGTACAAAGATGCATGGGGTTATATCATTCCGTCAAACCAGCCAGATTTTGCAACTGCCATTGAATTTTTAAATGCACTTATAAAAACCGGTGTCTCTGTACAAAAAGCAACTGCTGATTTTACCGTTGCCGGAAAAAAATATCCTGCTCATTCGTATATCGTTAAAACAAACCAGGCCTTTAGGCCGCACATACTCGATATGTTTGAACCGCAAGATCATCCAAATGATTTTCAATATCCCGGCGGCCCACCGGTACCGCCTTATGATGCAGCAGGTTGGACTTTAGCTTACCAGATGGGAGTTCAGTTTGACCGTGTTATGCAAAATTTTGATGGGCCATTTATAAAAAATCCGCTTGGCCAAATTATAAAACCAGGCGGAACAACAGTTAATACATCAGCCGCCGGTTATGTATTAGATGCCAGGGCTAATCTTTCTTTTAAGGCTGTAAATAACCTGGTGAACAGCGGAGTAACAGTTTACCGCATTAAAAATGTAAACAATAATGCTGCATACAGTAACGGTTCTTTTTACATTCCTGCAAATGCAAAACCTGTTATTGATAAGATTGCAGCAAGCAGCCAGGTTGAATTTATTTCGCTAACGCAAAAACCTGCTTCGTTAATAAAAATAAGCAAGGCAAGCGTTGCATTGTGGGATAGGTATGGAGGTTCAATGGCATCTGGTTGGGTGCGTTGGATATTAGAGCAGTTTGATTATTCTTTTGATATTATTTATGCAAAAGATATTGATACCGGAAACCTTAAATCTAAATACGATGTAATCATTTTTGTTGATGGCGCCATACCATCGGTAAGCGCAAGTAATAACAGGCCATTCAACCAGTCGGCTAATAATGTACCGGATGAATTTAAAAAGATGATTGGCAATATCACTGCCGAAAAATCAATTCCATCATTAAAAAAGTTTTTAGAACAGGGCGGCCATATAATTACAATTGGCAGTAGCACTAACCTGGCTTATCAACTTAATTTACCTGTAAGCAATGCAATGGTTGAAATTGTAAATGACCAAATAAAATCATTACCCAGGGAAAAATATTACACACCCGGAAGCATTGTACAGGCCAATGTAAATACTGATGCTATGGCATTATCGGGTGTAAATGCTAAAACAGATTTTTATTTTAATAACAGCCCGGTATTTAAATTAAACCCCGATGCCGTTTTTGCCGGTAAGATAAAACCGCTTGCCTGGTTTGGTACCGATAAAATTTTACGCAGTGGATGGAGTTGGGGAGAAGCATATTTGCAAAATGGTATCATTGCTTTTGAAGCAACCGTTGGAAAAGGAAAATTGTTTGCCTTTGGCCCCGAAATAACTTTTCGTGCACAATCCTGGGGAACTTTTAAAATGTTGTTCAACCAGCTTTACAACCAATAATTTTTTAAAAATTTACATCGCACAAAAAAATCAATTCAAAAACCATTATCAATTTTATAAGAGATGGTTGTTAACTTAAAATAATGATTTGATTTCAATTGCTAAATATTTAAATTTGGTAACAATTTATTTTTACTAATTTAAATATAGATAAGATGTCGAAGATTATTGTTTTAAGCGGTCATGGTTCATGGGAAATGAAAGATGGCTATACAACTTTACCTGCCAGGTGCAGCATAAAGTTTTATACTTGTAATATGAAAACATTAAGCGATGGATTAGGAGGCGATATTGACAGGGGAATGGTAGCTGGATTAGACCCCGACCAGGAAGCAGGCCCTTTTCAGAGTGTACCCAATATGCGGCTTTACCCGCCAACAGGTTTAAATATAAGGATGCCGGCAGGGCATAATTGGAACATCATTGAATTACCTGCTGCAGTTCCTAACAACAGAAATAACCTGCAAATTAAAATTGC
>DAOLYC010000164.1:0-5702 GCA_035425605.1 Ferruginibacter sp. | reverse complement strand
TCGGAAACAGTAACACTTGAAAGAGAACTGGACATTGTAAAAGATTACCTGGCACTTGAACAAATGCGTTTTGAAGAAAGATTAAAAATAGAATTTGATGTAGATGAAGATACATTACAAAAACCTGTGCCGCCCATGATGTTGCAAACACTGGTTGAGAATGCTATTAAGCATGGTATAAGCAGGCAGATAAGAGGAGGTGTGGTAAGAGTAGTTGCAAAATTTAAGGGCAACGATATGGAATTGCTGGTGCAAAATACCGGGCAACTTAACACCGAAATTAATGAAGAGGGCTTTGGAATAAAAAGTACCCAGGACAGGTTAAACTTAATGTACCAGGGCAAAGCTGTATTTGATATTCGAAATTTAAATACATCAATGGTAGAATCAAAAGTATTGATACCGATAGAAGTTTAACATAAAAATTAAAAAGCATTATTATGCAAAAAGCTTTAATAATTGATGATGAAAGGCTGGCTCGAAATGAATTAAAAAAACTATTACTTGATTTTCCGGAAATTGAAGTGGTAGGCGAAGCTGCCAATGCTACAGAAGGGCTTGAAAAAATTGAAAACCTGTCCCCCGATCTTGTATTTTTAGATATTCAAATGCCAGGCAAAACCGGTTTTGATATGTTGACAGAATTGGACAGTGCGCCACATGTTATTTTTACAACTGCCTATGATGAATATGCTTTAAAAGCTTTTGAAGTTAATGCCCTCGATTACCTGATGAAACCTGTAGAACCCAAGCGGCTGGCCGATGCCATACAAAAACTACAGATAGCCGAAGAAAAAGAAATGGCGGCTACTATGGCTGGTATTAACAGAGGTGTTTTAACCGATAAAGACCAGGTTTTTGTAAAAGACGGAGAACGCTGCTGGTTTGTAAAACTTGGTGAAGTAAGATTATTTGAAAGCGTTGGCAATTATGCCAAAGTATTTTTTGGAACCTATAAACCATTAATACTAAAATCGCTAAATGCATTGGAAGAAAGGCTTGATGAAAAAATGTTTTTTAGAGCTAACAGGAAGCATATTGTAAACATGCGGATGATAGAAAAAATTGAACCTTATTTTAACGGCGGCCTTTTATTAGAATTGCAAGGTGGCGAAAAAATTGAAGTGAGCCGAAGACAAGCTGTAAAATTTAAAGAAATGATGAGCCTTTAAAATAACTACTATAATAAACCAACAAAATGAAAAAATTACTTTTAATATTTTTTGCAGGCTTTGTAAGCCTGTTTTCTTTTGCTCAAAAAATTGATCGGATTATAACTGTTAAAGAGGTACATCGAATTGAACAAATACTTTCGGCCGATGATATGCAGGGGCGTAAAACATTTACAGCAGGCATTGATAAGGCTGCAGATTTTATTGCCAACGAATTTGCTAAAAGTAAATTGAGTTTTTGGGGCAACAATAAAAATTATTTTCAGGAAATAAGTATGGTAAAGGCCAAGCCGGTTTCTGTAACAGGCTTTTTAGGTACCGATACATTGAACATGAGTAACGTGGCAGCCAATACTACTTTTGGAGAAATTAATATTCATTCGTTAAATGATTATGAAGTGGTAACGGTAAAGGCAAGTGATGATTTTTCAAAAAAGATATTTCCTTTATTTGAACAGGAAAAGAACCTGGTGATATTGGTAGATTCGGCTCACAGCAGGCGATTTAAAAGTATGCAAAGGTTTACCACTAATGCAAAATTTATTAGTCCGGTTTCGCAAATATTTATACTTACTTCAAACTTAAATCCATCGACTTTAGAGTTGCATATAAAAAATGAACTTACAGAACAAACCCTTAAAAATGTAGTAGGCGTAATTCCCGGCAAAAGTAAAAAAGATGAGTATGTTGTTTTTGGTGCACATTACGATCACCTGGGTATTGGCAAACCCGATAAAAACATGGATAGTATTTATAATGGCGCCAATGATGATGCAGCAGGAACCACTGCCGTTATGATGCTGGCAAACTATTTCAGCAAATTAAATAACAATGAACGCACTTTAATTTTTGTTGCTTTTACCGCCGAAGAAATAGGTGGCTTTGGCAGTCGTTATTTCAGCAAACAGCTTGATCCGGAAAAAGTAGTAGCGCTTTTTAATATTGAGATGATCGGCACCGAAAGTAAATGGGGTACTAACAGCGCTTATATTACAGGTTATGAAAAAAGCGATATGGGAAAGATTCTGCAGGCAAATCTCAATGGTTCAAAATTTCATTTTGAACCAGATCCTTATCCAAAGCAGAATTTATTTTATCGCAGCGATAATGCTACCCTTGCAGAATTAGGTGTGCCGGCACATACTATTTCTACCTCCAAAATGGAAGAAGCTCCAAACAATGAACCTAATTATCATAAGCAAAGCGACGAAATTGGTACACTGGATTTAAAAAACATGACCGAGATTATTAAAGCCATTGCTATCAGCAGTAAATCTATTATAAGTGGAAAAGATACTCCTACAAGGATTGAGAAGCGTTAATAGATTTCGCATTTATTTTTTTATAAGCCAGTAAATGCCACATGAAAATATTGTTTTATTTCATCAACATCAAACTGCTCGGCACGTTTAGCAGCTTTTAATTCGTAAGATTTTCTGAGGCTTTCATCTTCATACATTTTTTTCATGGCAGCTGCCAGCGCTGCTACATCATTAACAGGCGTTAATAAACCATATTCCCCAATTTCATAATTGTTAATAGCCCGGTGATGCAGATCGGAGACCGGCGCCAACAATTCCCGGGGCCCCGAACTGCAATCTGTTGATATTACAGGTTTGCCACATGCCAATGCTTCTATCAAAACATTAGGAAACCCTTCTACATCGCTGCTCAATACAAAACAATTACTACGATACACATATTTAAAAGGATTTTTATCAAAACCGCAAAAAATAACTTTATCCATTAAACCTAAATCACGCACTTTTTGTTTCAATTCATTTTCCATTACACCACCTCCAACTATTACCAGTTTGCAAGGCAGGTTTTTTAAAATAAAGAATGCCTGTACTAACAACAGGTGATTTTTTTCTTTTCGAAAGCCGCCAACATTTACAAAATGAAATACATCTTTTTCAAAAACAAAATCAGTTTGTTCATTGATATGCGTTTTAATAAAATTCAAATCAATGGGATTGTAAATTACTCTTACAGGTGTTTTAATCCTGAAATTTTCTATCAGGTCGGTTTGCATGGCATAAGAATTTGCCAGCACCAGGTCGGCACGCTTGTACGAATATATAACCATGAATTTAGAGAACATGCGGTAAATGGATGAATGGCTTTGCTGCATGGTGGTTTGGTGCGTTCTTTCGCACATGATGACATGGCCTTTGTAACGCCAAAAACTTTTCATTAAAGCATTGATGTAACAGGGGCGGTATAAAAAAGCAACAGATGTGTTGATATTATTTTTTTTACAGTACCTGTAAACTTTCCATGAAATATAAGGCAGTTTTAAAAAACGTATTGTTTTATCTTGTACAAGAGGCTGCTGCAGGTTAAGTATTTTTATTTCTGCAGGAACTGTATATTCTACAATATTACTATACAGGGCCAGGTGAATTTCAAAATCATCTTTTAAGTGTTCCAGCAAAAGTGACACCACCCGTTCGGCGCCGCCAGATTGAAGGGTATTTATAAAGATGAGTAGTTTGGGCTTTATTCCATTCATTCAATTCTCTTTTTTCTACACTTTTGCAAATATCAATTAATTATGTGTGTTTGGCTAATTGAGTTTACAACATAAACAATTTACTATAAAATTGCACAAAACAATTCCTCAACTGTTGCTATCATTTTATCAGCAGAAAATCGTTTTACCGTGCTATTGGCAATTTGCTGACGGTTAAATTTATTATTCAATGCGCTGGTAATGGCTGTTGCAAAACCTATGATATCATTATCATCCACCAGCAATCCGTTTTTTTCATTTTCAATAATTTCTCTAATGCCACCTGCTGCATCAAATGCAACTGCTGGTATGCCTAATGCTCCCGCTTCTAACAATGTATTGGGAAATCCTTCGTAATAAGACCCTAATAAAAAAAGATCCGCATCTTCCATGCCTTCAAAAGGCGTTTTATTTTCCGGAATAAAAAATACCTTTTTTGTTAAATCAAGATCGGTTACTAATTTTTGCAATGCAGCTTTTTGTTTTCCACTACCAATAATATAAAACTCAAATGGAATAGATAAAAGGCCAACTGCATGAATTAACCTTTCGATTCCTTTTTCGGGAGATAAACGGCTTACTGTAATAAATTTATTTGATTCCTTATTTTGCTTTAATAAATTTTCGTTTACATTTTTTGGGAGTATAGCATTATTAATAACTACCGTTTTATCAGCCGTTATGTTATAATTAGCTACCAGGTCTTGTTGCATGTATTTACTCTGGCAAACTATAATATCAAACCGCTTATAATATTTTTTTATAAGCTTATCATACAAACCGGGCATGTTTGCATTTTTTGAATTTAAGCTTACAATACTGCTTTCCCTGGCAATAAATTTTATGTTTTTTGAAAACATCTTACGAAAAATGGCAAGGTAAAGGTTTATATGGTTGGCTGCAGAAAAAACTATATCGGGCTGGTATTGTTTAATTAGCCGTTTAATTTTAAACAAAGCAAATCTAACCCTGCTAGTTCCAAAATCTATAACAGTAACGGCAGTATTCGTAATTTCATAAAACTGGTTTTTATTTTGTAAAACAGCCAGGCAAATTGAAAATTTAGAGGTATTAATATTATTACATAACAATGAAATAAATTTTTCTGATCCGCCACATTGCAGCGTAGGAACAAAAATCAGGAGCCTTATTTTTTTTTCATCTTTCATATCAATCAAGCCTGGTCAATATAAATAGCAATATAATCATCTAATCCTGCAATATGCTTATTATAATTACCAGTGTACTGCACATTGTAACCTAAATCTCTTAATAATCTTAAGCACTTATCTTTTACTCCTGGCAAATGACAATCGTGTGTTGCAAGTAAAATATGAGGCTTGCATGTTTGCAAAGTATGTAAAGCGCCTTGTAGTATTTCAAGCTCTGCACCTTCGGCATCAATTTTTATCACAGTTGGCCTGGCATATCCTTTTGCAACCAGCCCGTCAATAGAAACGCATTGTACCATCATTTTATTAGCGGCATGTATAAAAACAGGTGATGCTTTAATAAATGTATTGCCATCGCTTTGCTTTTTATCATTCGAAAACGGTATCCTTTTTTCCTTATCTGCCACAGCGTACGGCAACAACTCAATATTATTTATAGGAATTTTATTTCGGTTGAGGCTGATGTGTTGTTCAAATATTTTTCTCACATGCGGCATAGGCTCAAAAGCATAAATTTTTCCCTGGTTTGTAACCGTATTTGCAATAAGAGCATGGTAGCCTATGTTTGCGCCAATATCATAATACACAGTATCGAATTTTAACCAGGATAAAAATGTTTTTTGTGTTTCTGGATTTTCATAATCACCCATTATATATTCGTAACTGCTTGCTGTTGTCCACAAATATCCTTTTAACGGCCCATTCATTATGGGTAAATATTTTTGCTGTAGTAAATACCGGCAAAATTGTATCCATTTACGTTTAAGATAATCTTTGTAAAACATGATTTATAAGTTGGGTAAGCCTGGTGTTTAATTTAAACTCTTTATTTGCTATTAGCAA
>DAOLYC010000163.1:0-5726 GCA_035425605.1 Ferruginibacter sp. | reverse complement strand
AAAATAACCCATGGACTTGATGTGATTGATGATATCAGGGCTGGTGATGTAATGGAAAAAATACTTTTGGTTTAACTACATTGCACAAAAAAAACTTATCATGTTTTAATGTACCTACACGATAAGTTTTTGTAAATATCCTGCAAAAAAATTACCAGGCCATCAACACAACTATTGCCATCAAAGCATAATAACCGGCAATAATGCCAATTGCAGTAAATACATCTTTAACACCTGAAGAGTAAAATCCTTTCATAACGCTGAATTTTTGTTGAATAAATAATAAATACCAAGACTGTTTCAGGGGGTACAGTTCTTAAAATTCAACTGCGTTCTGTATGGGAAGTAACTTATTTGTTAACAAAATACTAATTATTTGTATGTAATGCAAATGATTTCAACTTTTTTCTACAAAAATTTTATGGATTAGCGCTACCTAATTTGCGCCTAATTATTAGTAAAGAGGGTTTATAGCCAAAGGTTTATCACATTTTTTACACAATATTGCAAGCCAGGTATAGCAGATTATTATAATTATGTATTTTTAATTAAACTTTGATGATAATGTATATAAAGCCCTTTTTAAAATTTTCCCTAACAGCATTTCTGCTCACATCTTTTCAGCTTTCGGCACAAAATAAATTTACTCCAAAGTTCCAAAAATCATCTGTTTATTCAGGAATAGAAGTAGGTTCAAAAGGCGTTAAAATGAGTTTATTGGAAATTGACGAAAGCGCTAAGGATAATACCGCTTACAATGTATTGAAAGATACTTCCATTAATACCGATTTTATTTCTTTTTCCCAGCCAACTTACCAGGCTACTTTGGCAGCTTTAAATAAGTTGTACGAAATATCTACAAAAGATTACAAAATTCCGCCCAGCCATATTTTTACTGCAGTTAGTAGTGGCGTAAATATACAGGCCGAAAAAGAAAATAAGAAAAACTGGATAGAACAGCTAATCAGTGCATTTAGGTTTAATTACAATGAACCCGAAAGAAAAGTAACCATTATTGATGTAACAGAAGAAGGCAGGCTGTCGCACTTAGGTATAGTTCCTGATTCAAGAAGGTATAATACTTTTTTAATTGATATAGGAAGTGGTAATACCAAGGGAGGCTATTTTCCTTATAACAATACAAAAGATTTTAAACTTTTTCAATTAACCTGGGGTACAAAAAGTACTGCCAATGCAGCCGAAAAATATGCCAATGGAGATAATAGCCTGGGTACTTTTGATAAAAATTTAAACAGGGTATTAGCTGGAGCAGAAAAATCCGAAATAATATATGCGGTAAATGAAAGTGGCTCTTATCCATTAAGCGATAATGTTGTTTTTAGCGGCGGTATTGCCTGGGCGCTTGCAACGCTCATGTATCCTGAATTAATTGATAACCCGGTTGTTCCTGTATCTTATGATGAAGTACTTAAATTCAGTGAAAAAATTTTGAATAACCATCCAACCTTATCAGAATATTACATAGTAAAAACATTAACAGATAATACACTAGATAAAGAAGCTATTGGTAAAGCTGTAAAAACAGTTAACAAGGTTTTTGATCAGCGTGCATTACTGGCTGGTACAGGGCTTATGCTTAAGATTATGCGTCAGTTTACGAGTACACAAGAGCGTAAAAATTTCTATTTTGTAAAAAATGGTGCTGTAGGATGGATAACAGCTTATGTAAATCAGAATAAATAACAACTTGCTTTACTACACAAAAGAAAAGTGTATAAAAATCTGAAAACGATGAAAGACAGCAGGTCATTATTATTATTACTGGTTTCTCTTTTACTTGTATTGGTTTCATTTGGCCTTTTATGGACGTGGGGCTACAGGGTATATAATAAGGATAACCAATCCGTCTCAATTCAAAAGGAAACCAAATTAGATTCAGTTGCTATAGCTAATCATATTAGGGATTCACTTCAAAAAGTTTATACTGCTACCTTGCATGAACTTGATGTGCAGCTTGATTCTACTTTAACCAATACAGATTCTTTAAAACTACAACTAGATACTAAACTGGCAGAATTTTACAGACTAAGAGATGAAATTGCAATTATATTAACGAACAGGAAAAGTGGAGCCGATTTTAAAACTGCAAAACAAAAGATAGGAGAGCTACAGAGCAAAGTGCAGGTAATAAAAGATAAGAACCAGGAAGTAGAAAATGAAAATGTAAAATTGAATGAAGCGTTGGGTAAACTTAAGAACGGCTCAGATAATAAAAAGAAACCCGAGGTTGTAGATAAATCTCCTGATAAAACCGATGCTGCATACACTGTGTTTACAGCATCTGATATTACTTTCAGAGCCATTGATGTAAGTGATGATACCGAAACCGAAACCTCCAGGGCAGAAAATACTGATAGATTTACCTGTTCGTTTACAGTAAAAAATTTTAATAGCCAGCTTTCTAATGCCGATATATTTCTTGTGATATTACAACCCGATGGACGAGTTTTAAAAACCTCTGGTTGGGATTCGGGAACTTTTAATACGTCTGATGGAAGAAAAGTTTATTCTTATAAATTCAATTTTAAATACAGCAAAGGAGAAGCGAAACGCCTGATCTGTTCTTTAAAAACCAGTAACCTGCAAAGCGGTAGTTACTCAATGGAAATATTTTACAATGGCCAGCCAATTGCTAAAACTACCAAAACCCTTTTGTAGTTTATACTGATATAATATTTAGTTTGTAGAAGAAATCCTACCTGGCTCACAAAAACAGTACTACATATTTATTTCATAATAATCCGCAACTTTGAATAGAAATTAAAACACTTGTATTTATAAAATGGTTTTATAACTATAAAAAATATAAAGTGAAATTATATAATAGCAAGTTCTTTTTAGAACACAAAATGTTATAACAAAGTAGCCCCCGTTTAAAAATCCATATCGATGAAATGCCAAAATACTCAAGCATGAGTAAACTATGAAAGACCTTCAATCCTGAAGGTTTTTTTTATGCTAGTACAAAATCTTTCTCACTATTTTAGCTGTATGAAAGCAGCAACAATAAGCGAAATTAAAGCAACATTATACAATACTCCACACGAACAATTGGTAACTCTTTGTACACGATTGGCCAGGTTTAAAAAAGAAAATAAGGAATTACTAACATACCTGTTGTATGAATCGTTTGATGAAAATGTTTTTATAAACGATATTAAAAAAGAAACACTGAACCAGTTTAGTGAAATAAATAGTAGTAGTATGTACTTTGTAAAAAAAAGTTTAAGAAAAATTTTACGAACCTTAAATAAATATTGCAGGTATTCAGGCTCTGTTGAAACCGAGGTAAAATTATTGTTGTTTTTTTGTAACACTCTAAAAACTTCTGGTATTGCATTTGAAAATAACACAGTAATTAAAAATATGTACCAGGCACAATTAAAAAAGATTTCAAAATTAATTGCAACTATGCACGAAGACCTTCAATATGAATATACAAATGAACTAAATTGGTTAAGCTGATGTAAAAAGCAATTTGTAAAAAGGAATATCAGGCAAAAAATCGTACATTGAAAATAAAAAATGCCAAAATCTAAGACAAGAAAAAATCATCACGAATACCGTCCTCCGGCAAACGCCGAAAAATCAAAAAAAAATAAAAGTTCTATAAATGTAGCAATCGTTTTCTTTGCATTAATTTGTATAGGAATAGCATATTTTGCAACCGGTTCAAGTCAGTTTTGGTTTTTGTGGCTTATAGGTGCTGCTATAATCGGTTCAGTTGCCGGCTATTACTTTGGGAAGCAACTTGACAAATCTTTTGCAAAAAAATAAGATTTTCTTTTTATATGTCATTCAAAGACAATGCTTACAGTCCAATCCTGCTTAAGCTGTGCAAATGTTTGTATTTAACCACTTGCATTTTGATAAACTAAGTATTATTTTAGTTGCCGTTCTTTAACCATTCACTAAAACCTAAACTTATGGACATTAAAAAATTGTTTCTGGGAGGCATCGCCGGCGGCGTTGCTTTTTTTCTTTTAGGATGGCTTATTTATGGCATATTACTGGCAAATTTTATGTCAAACCATACCGGTACAGCTGGTAATTTAATGAGGGCAGATGGAGAAATACTTTTCCTATATCTGATAATAGGAACCCTTGCACAAGGTTTTTTTCTTGCATATATATTTTTGAAAGCTAACATAAATAAAATGCCTGCTGGTTTTATAACTGGCGCTATTGTTGGATTACTATTAACTATAAGTTTTGATTGTATTGCTTATGCCACTTCTACAATGATAAGCAAAACAGCTATGGCTGTAGATGTTGTAGCAGAAACTGTTTTGTTTGCAATTGCTGGTGCCATAGTAGCCATGGTATTAGGAATGGGTAAAAAAACCGCTTGATTTATTTCATTTACAGCAAAAAAAATAAGCAAAAATATAGCAATCTTTAAATGTATGGAATGAAAGTGAAATGATTTAGAATAAAACTTTATAGAGCTCAATATTGAGCTCTTTTTTGTAACAGCAAAGTATAAGTAAGTTTGCTATATACTTTTTTAAATGAACTACTTCATTTAAACAGGTATTGTAAAACTTATCTTTCCAAAACAACTATAATGTATTTTTAAAGCCTATTTGGTACTAAATTCGCAAATAAAAAAGCCCATTTTATACATGGCTTCAAACAGAAACGCAGCAGTAGGATTTATCTTTATTACTTTATTAATTGATGTAGTCGGGTTTGGTATCATCATCCCGGTTATGCCTACTTTAATTTCCCAATTAAAAGGAGTTGATATAAGTACCGCCTCTACTTATGGTAGCCTGCTTATGTTTGCTTATGCTTTAGTGCAATTTATATGTGCTCCAATCATAGGAAACTTAAGTGATAAATTTGGCCGTAGGCCTGTATTGTTGTTTTCATTATTCTGTTTTGGAATTGATTATCTCTTCCTGGCATTGGCACCTACTTATGGTTGGTTATTTGTTGGAAGGATTATTGCAGGTATAAGTGGAGCAAGTATGACAACAGGCGCTGCATACATTGCAGATATAAGTACTCCCGAAAACAGGGCTAAAAATTTTGGTATGATTGGTGCAGCATTCGGGCTTGGTTTTATCATTGGCCCAATGATAGGAGGTTTATTAGGTGGCATTGGTCCACGTATTCCATTTTATGCTGCAGCAATACTTGCATTCATTAACTGGATATATGGATATTTTGTTTTGCCCGAATCGCTTAAATTAGAAAGCCGCAGGCCTTTTGAATGGAAGCGTGCAAATCCTATTGGAGCATTACTTCACTTAAGAAAATACCCGGCAATTACCGGTTTAGCTTTTGCCATTTTTTTAGTTTATGTGGCGGCACATGCCATTATGAGTAACTGGAGCTATTTTACCATGTATCGTTTTAACTGGGATGAAAAGATGGTGGGTATTTCGTTAGCAGTTGTTGGTGTTTTGGTAGCTGCTGTACAAGGTGGATTAACAAGAATTATCAATCCAAAACTTGGTAACGAAAAAACATTGTATATCGGCCTGTTGCTTTATGCAGTTGGAATGTTTTTATTTGGTATTGCCAACCAAAGCTGGATGATGTTTGCTTTTTTAATACCATACTGTTTGGGAGGCATAGCCCAACCGGCATTACAATCTATCATGGCTGGCCATGTTCCGGCTAATGTACAGGGAGAATTGCAGGGTACCATTACCAGCCTGATGAGCTTTGCCGCAATCATAGGGCCATTGCTAATG
>DAOLYC010000162.1:0-5778 GCA_035425605.1 Ferruginibacter sp. | reverse complement strand
GTTAAATACTTCGTACATTTCTTTATTATTACTGCCGCTGTTTTGTTGTATGATATTGAATATTGCAGGTGGTTCAAATAAATTATCTTTTATTATTTTAAAATTTCCCGGCAGGTATTTCATGCATTTGGTTTGTCCGCCACCACTGCAATGTATCAATCCATGTATCTTATCAAAATGCTTTTCCAGTAGAAATTTCATAACAGGAGCATAAGTTCTGGTAGGACTTAAAATTAATTCACCAATGGTTTGTGTTGTTTGGTTTACCGTTTGTGTTTCTACGGTATCCAATAGTTTATGTTTTCCTATATAAACTACTTCTGCATCTAACCCATTATCAAAACTTTCTTTAAAATTATTGGCATAAAATTTATGCAGTACATCATGCCTGGCACTGGTAAGGCCATTACTGCCTATACCACTGTTATAAAAATTTTCGTAAGTAGCCTTACCAAAACTTGCAAAGCCAACAATTACATCGCCGGGTTGTATTTTTTCGTTGCTAATGATTTTATTTTTGGGCCATCGGCTGGTCATGGTACCGTTAACAGCAATGGTACGCACCACATCTCCAACATCTGCTGTTTCGCCACCCAGGTAGTGTATGTTTACACCAAAAGATTTTAGTTTATCAAATAATTCCTGCGAACCGTTGATAACCTGTTCCAGTACTTCACCGGGTATCAGGTTTTTGTTCCTGTCGATGGTGCTGTTAAAAACTATATTATCATAAATTCCTACACAAAGCAGGTCATCTAAATTCATTACAATCGCATCTTGAGCTATTCCTTTCCAAACTGAAATATCGCCAGTTTCTTTCCAGTACAGGTAAGCAAGAATACTTTTGGTACCGGCGCCATCGGCATGCATGATGTTCACGAATGCATCATCGCCACCCAAAAAATCGGGATAAATTTTACAAAATGCATTAGCATACAAGCCCTGGTTAAGGTTTTTAACAGCAGCATGTACTTCTTCTTTTTGAGCAGATACGCCTCTTTTATTATACAAACTCATGGTTGCAAAACTAACTGGCAATTTTGAATAAACCATTTTCAATTATCAACTACATTTGCACTTTGTAATTATGCAGATACACAGAGATATAAACAACCTACCCAACTTTAGTAATGCCGTTATAACCATTGGCACTTTCGATGGAGTACATTTGGGCCATCGCCAAATTATCAACAGTTTAAATGAAGAAGCTGCCAAAGCCAATGGCGAATCGGTTATCATCACTTTTCATCCGCACCCACGCAAGGTGGTTTCATCGGTCATTACGGGTGTAAGGCTTATAAATACTTTGGATGAGCGGATTGAGTTACTAGAAAAAACAGGCATTGGCCACCTGGTAATCGTTCCCTTTACCGAATATTTTGCCAACCAGGATGCAGAAGCATATATCTGCGATTTTTTAGTGGAGAAATTTAAACCGCATACCATCATTATCGGTTACGATCACAGGTTTGGTAAAGAACGCAGCGGCAATTATAAAATGATGGAAGATAAAGCGGTTATTTACAATTATCAACTTAAAGAAATACCGGAGCATGTACTAAATGCATTAAAAGTTAGCAGTACCAATATCCGAAATGCCATCTTGCATAGCCAAATAGAAGAAGCCAATAATCTTTTAGGTTATGATTTCTTTTTTGAAGGAGAAGTTTTTCATGGCGATAAGATAGGCCGTACCATTGGTTTTCCTACTGCCAATTTAAAAAGTACCGATGATGAAAAAATTGTTTTAGGCGATGGTATTTATGCGGTTTATTGCGTGCTGGCAAATAAAACATATAAAGGCATGATGAGCATAGGTTTTAGGCCTACTGTTAATGGAAGAGTTAGAGTTACTGAAGTAAATATCTTTGATTTTAATAAAGAAATTTATGGCGAAACAATAAGGGTTATTGTAAAAAAATATTTGCGTGCCGAAATAAAATTCAATGGTTTGGAAGCATTAAAAGCTGCCTTGCACAAGGATAAGGAAGAAAGTTTAAAATATTTGTAGTGTTATAAAAATTCAAATCATGGTATTGTTAATTTCAAACAACTATTTTAACAATACAAACAACCTGCATAAACTTTTATTTATCACATTCAATCATTTTAACCACCATCTCTCTCATCAGAGATGCATCTGATGTACCGGTATCGCCCACTCCCACGCCTTTTAAATTATATTGATGTAATAAAAGCAGTATCTTTTCAATTCCGTTGTAACCAAAATTATTAGCTGATTCCAATGCATTTTTAACGGCAACACTGTTGAAATAAAAATGAGGTTTTAAAGCTGCTTCGCTCTTATCTTTCATGCCAAAAATGGTATAAACTTTACTGAAGCTTGCATACAGGGCAGGCAACACCATTTGTATGGGTCCTGCCTTTGGGTTGCTTTCAAAATACTGGATTATTTTAATAGCTTTTGCCAAATCCTTTTTTGCAATGGCAGCCTGCAGTTCAAATACATTGTACTCTTTGCTAATGCCGATGAATTTTTCAATATCATCTTCTGTAATATCTTTTTTACCTTTTAAGTTTAATGCCAGTTTATCAATTTCATTTACTATGCGGTTTAGGTCGTTTCCAATATGCTCATCTAAAAGACTTATAGCTTTAGCATTTATTTTATACCCCTGGCCACGTACATAATCACCAATCCATTCCTGTAACTTATAATCTTTAATCTTTTCTGCTGTAAATATTTCGGCCGAATTTTTTAAAAGTTTATAAAGTCTGCCTCTTTTATCAAGGGTTTTTGTTTTGTGTGAAACCACAAAAATGGTTGAGGTTAATGGCTTTTCAATATAACTTTCTAATTTATCAAGTTCTTTCATCTGTTGTGCCTCTTTCAATATCACTACCTGCCTTTCGGCAAACATGGGGTATCGTTTACAGGCATTTACCACGGTAGCCCAATCCGTATCTTTTCCGTAAAATACAGTTAAATTAAATCCGGCTTCTGCTTCATCCAAAATTTTATGCTCGGCATAATCTATTACCATATCAATATAATAATCCTCTTCACCTTCAAGCCAGTAAATATTCTTAAAGCTTTTCTTTTTCCAGTCTCCAATAATTTTTTCTGCACTCATAGCATCAAAGATAATTGTTAGTTAACGGCAGCTATCTTTTACACTTAATTATTTTTTAACACTGCAATAACGGCTTATATGCTTCGTTTTTATCTGTAGAAAAGTTAACTTTGCTTCAGTTTTGACATCAATTTATGTTTTGCTTTTTTAAATAAGACTGCTAAAATTGGAAAACATATTATAAATGTCATCACCCAATAACCTGATAACTAGAAACCGAAATAATGAGCTACGAAAATTTTCCTAACGACCGATTACAACCTGAACCTGATTTAAAAGAGCAGTCAGGTAAATGGCGTAACTATTTAACCGCAGGTTTAATCATTGCATTGCTGGGCACCTGGGCTTATATCATTTGGGATAAAAGCAAAGCCAGGGAAATAATACAGAAAAAAGATGTTGTTATAAACACTACTTCTACCCAACGAGATCAATTACAGAAAGAACTGGAAGATGCAACTATGCGTTATGACATGATTAAGACAAGCAATGCCAATATGCTGCATAGTAAAGACAGTACTATTACAAGAAGAGACAGGGAAATTGCTGATAAAAAGAACCGCATACAACAACTGCTATCTAAAGTTGATGCTACGCAGGAAGAACTGGCAGAGGCAAAGGGGTTGATTGCCTCACTAAATACCGATATAGTTGGATATAAGGCAAGAGTGGAGAAACTGGAAGCAGAGAAGGTTGCATTAACGAATGAGAAAAATACAGTGATAATGGAACGTAATAAGGTGCTTAAAGATTTTGATTCGGTTACAAACGTTGTTGCCCAAAAAGAAAACATTATAGATGTGGCATCTACCTTAAGCGCTTCTAATTTTTCTATACAAGGTATTAATGAAAGAAGTAATGGTAAGGAAAAAGAGACAACGGTAGCCAAACGTGTAGATAAGTTGCGTATTTCGTTTGACCTGGATGAAAACAGGGTGGCACAATCGGGACTTAAAAATATTTATGTATGTATTACGGCACCTGATGGCAAGGAACTTACAGAAGAAAAAATGGGCTCAGGTAAATTTAGTACCAGGGATGGAGAATTAAAAAGCTATACACAAAAGTTAGATGTAAACTATACCCAGGGTAAACGTCAGACTTTAAGTATCGACTGGAAGCAAAATACAGATTTTACAACCGGCGAATACAAGATTGAAGTTTATAACAATGGATTTAAAATTGGAGAAGGCATCTGCAGCCTTAAAAAAGGTGGATTATTCAGTTAAGTTTCCATTTTACATTATTTAAAAAAACCTGCATACTGCAGGTTTTTTTTCTGGCGCAGGTGTTCCTTTTTCTGGCGCAGGTGTTCCGCAGGATCACCTGTGTCTATCAAATCAACCGGACTGCGTCCGGATTTAGAATTCAAATGCCTCCGCCTCGGTTCGTGTCCTCACGAACCGAAATGTTGCAAAACAAAAAGATGTTGTAAATTAGTAAAGAGCCACTCCAATAAATTAAAAAAGACTCCTCCCCTTACTGGCGAAAGTCTTCCGCAAGTAAAGAAGTATTATGAATTAGACATAAAAGAAATTAACTTTCTTAAAGACCTTAGGGAAGTGTTCTAATTTGTGATAGATGGTTTAAGGGTGAAGATTCGGTTCGTGAAGACACGAACCTGGGCGAGTAGTGGAGCTTCCTTGAAGGGAGCAAGCGTTACAAATTTTAATGGAGGCTTTGGACTTTTTGGATTAGTAGCTGCAGGCACAGATATTGTCGAGCAATATGTAGGATCAATGGATATTGAAATTCAAGTAGACGAGAAAGGTGAAAATATGTTATTTATTGTTGGTAATAATACAAGTAAGACATCCGCTTTATATCATGCCGCAGATTCCTATGAAAGAACAACAGGAAATCAAGTAATGGGAAATATGTATCAGGTTTATATTTGGAAAGAGCCTATAACAACTGGGGGTTTCAACAATGCAGTTACAGAAAATAGGATGGATGATTTGAATAACGCCTATCGTAAATACTAATGAGTAATATTTTAGTTAATGGGTTATGTTTTAATAGTTTTTGTGAAAATGAAAAAATGTAAATCATGAAGTCAATTAATAGTATAATTTATATTCGAAAATTAGTTTTCATTCTTATGATTATATCTCTTTTTTCCTGCGGAGATTTATTTAGTTATAGTAAGAATATTACTGGTAAGTATTACTTAATGGAAACCGACACTAAAAATGATTTAGCTATTTATTACAAAACAAACGATGGAGATTTTATCGGACGTATACCATCCCCAATTTTAGAATATGGATTTAATGATAGTTTTCTGATTGCAAAGTGCAAAAAAAATGATACTGTGAAATATTATATTCTTAACCGGAGTAAAGATTCTGATTATGCCGACCAGCAAGATTTTTTAATGGGAAATCCCCTAACAGAAAAAGATTTTATTGAAAAATGGCAGAAGCGATTAAAAATAAATTTTAGTAAAACTCCATAATTTTAATAACGAACCAAAGCTCTCAACCGAGGGCTTTTGCATTTATGAAGCATACGCTTTTTTAGCTTTGAAATTTTGTACAATGTTATCAATAACAAAGTAGAGTTTATCTTTAGTGGCATCGTCCAGCTTCTCAATATCCTGTAGTCGTTTAAGATTTTTTTTATCTCTTTTCTGGCGCAGGTGTTCCGCAGGATCACCTGTGTCTATCAAATCAACCGGACT
>DAOLYC010000161.1:0-5782 GCA_035425605.1 Ferruginibacter sp. | reverse complement strand
AAAAAAATGGCATCATACCGTAAATAGTAGATTAAACCTGGCGGTGCCCGAAAACAGAGCAACGAAAAACAGCAATGATTGGAGGCTTTGTTTGGCAGAGTGAAGTTTTGAAAATAACAGAAAAGAATGGGAAAAATTAAGGTTAATTTTACGATTATCTTTTTCTGGGAAGATGGTATTGGGAAAATTTTACAAGCTGCTTATTGGTAAAAAAATAATAAAATATGCAATCAAAAGCCGAAACTGTTGAGCAATACTTAAAAGAATTACCCGAAGAACGTAAAAAAGTAATTGATGAATTAAGAAGTATAATAAAAAAGAACTTGCCTGCCGGCTTTAAAGAATGTATGGGCTATGGAATGATAGGTTTCGTGGTACCACATTTACTGTATCCTGCAGGCTATCATTGTAACCCCAAAGAGCCGTTACCTTTTATGAGCATTGCCTCGCAAAAAAATTTTATAGCAGTGTATAACATGGGCATATACGTTAACCCTAAATTATTAAAGTGGTTTACCGATGAATATGTAAAAGCTGGAGTTGGAAAATTAGATATGGGCAAAAGTTGCATTCGCTTAAAAAAAATGGATAAAATTCCTTATAAACTTTTTGGTGAGCTTGCAACCAAAATTACAGTACAAGAATGGATTGCGTTGTACGAGAAAGCATTTAAAAAATAATTTCTAAATAGCTTATAAAAACCCGTGAAATTTTCCAATATTTTTTATTGGTTTATTTATTTTTTGCGTTTATAAACCCCTTCCATAAATTTCATTTCTTTTCCATTGGGGCCGTTGCCAAACATGGTTAGGCTGTAACTGTCATTATCAATAATGGTCATTTCTTCTCTTATATTACTATCTTTCCCTGTCATGGGGTCGGTTTGATATCCACTGAGGTTTAAAGTTTTTGTTTTATCATCATAGTTGCCACTTAGGTAAACCATTCCTGTTCCCTGGTTATCAATCCAGGTGCTAACAAAAAGTTTTTTTGCATTATCGTAACCCATGGTAAACTGCCCTTCAGTTTTTTGGCCAAAAACAGTTCCTGCATATTTACCAACAACATACCTTCCTCCCAGTATTGAAGATTGTACCATTGTTCCTTTAGATTTTTCTGGTGGAGCCGATGGATCCATCCAGGTAGTAATATCTGCTTCCCAGGTACCATTAGTTTTCTCCATCCATTTATGCATTTCTCCCGGAGTTTTAAAATCATTCCATGCTTTGGCTATAGCTACAGAGTCGGGGATGGCGGAAACTGATGAATCAGTTTTTCTTTCTGTTGCATTTGTTTTAGCTAAGGAATCTGTTGTTGCCTGGGAGTTATCTGTTTTATTATTACACGCCAATAAAATAAGTGTAGCAGAGCAAACCGTTAAAGTTATTTTTCTCATAACAAATTTTTTATGTGGAAAATACAAAAATTATTTTTTAAAAGCACTCTGAAATGTATGAACTGCAATATAAAATTACAAAAGCATGTCAATCTGCTGTAGCAGCATTTATTTCTTTTAAAATATTGTCTATCCGGCTTTTTACTGTTTCATAATCTGTATATCCCCTGGCAACCATTACAAACTTTAATTCGCCTGTTTGAATAAACACTGTAGGGTAGCCACTTACCTGCAATTGCTTCATTAATGAAAACTCGTAATATGCCATCTCTTTATACTCATCTGCTTTAAGCTTTGTATAAAAAGCTTCTGATTGTAAATTATATTTATCAAGCAGGTGGCGGTAAGCTTCATCATCGTCAAGGTCTCGTCCTTCATAATTTAATGCATACTGCAAATCTGTAGCAAATTCCAATTGCCTTTGGGGATAATATTCTTTTAAAATACACAATGCAATGGCTGGCTTTTCTGAGTTCATTACCCAATCGCTTTTATCAGGATTATCGCAATGCCATAAAAAATCCTCACCAAACTTTATTCCTGTAAGCGCTTCAACCCTTTTATACGATGAAATAATGTATGGCCCTATTTTTTCTATTGGCATTGCTTGTTCGCCAATCATCATACCGCCGCTTAAAACTTCTAAAGCAAGCTTATCATTATAATCGGTTGCAATTTTATTTATTACCGGGCTAAATCCATAACACCAGCCACAGTAAGCATCGTAACAATAAATTATTGTTGGTTTCATAAAATGATCAATGGGCTTCCAGCCAGTTATCGCCAATACCCAATGCTGCATCAGTAGGAATGTTGTTTGGCAATTCCAATGCTGTTTGCATACAATGTAAAATGATGGGTTTTACTTTTTCTATTTCAGATTTGTGTGCATCAAAAACCAATTCATCATGCACCTGTAGCAGCATTTTTGATTTAAATTTTTGTTTAATGAATTCCTCTTGAATTTTTATCATCGCCAGTTTTATCATATCGGCTGCTGAACCTTGTATTGGAGAATTGATGGCATTTCGTTCTGAAAATGCACGTACGGTAAAGTTAGCGCTGTTAATATCCCTTAACCAGCGCTTACGGCCCATCAGGGTTTGTACATAACCATGTTCCTGTGCAAAATGAATGGTATCATCCATGTATTTTTGAATATTAGGAAATTGTTTTTTATAATTATCAATTATCTCTTTGGCTTCGGAACGGCTTATCCCTAAATTTTCTGCCAGGCCAAAAGCGCCCTGGCCGTATATAATACCAAAGTTTACACTTTTAGCTTTATAACGCATTTCTTTGGTTACGTCCTTTTCATCTACATTAAAAACTTTTGCAGCGGTGGCGCTATGAATATCTTTACCATTTCTAAAAGCTTCGCACATATTTTCATCACCGCTAATTGCAGCTACAATTCGTAATTCAATTTGCGAATAATCGGCAGAGATTAGTACATGTTCATTATCACGGGGTATAAACGCTTTCCTTATTTCTCTACCTCTTTCGCTACGGATGGGGATATTTTGCAGGTTAGGGTTATTGCTGCTTAGCCTGCCAGTAACGGCAACAGCCTGTGCATAAGAAGTATGTACACGCCCTGTTTTTTTATTTATCATCAGGGGTAACGCATCTACATACGTTGATTTTAATTTTGTAAACTCACGAAAAGATAAAATATCATCAACAATTTTATTTTTGCTTGCAAGTTTTAATAAAACATCTTCGCCGGTGGCATATTGGCCTGTTTTAGTTTTTTTCGCTTTAGGGTCTATCTGCATTTTATCAAACAAAACTTCGCCTAATTGTTTTGGCGATGCTAAATTAAACCTAACAGCAGCTTGCTTATAAACCGATTCTTCTGCAGCTTTTGATTCTTTTTCAAGTTCTTTTGAATATTCATTTAAAAAAGCTTCGTCTATTTTTATGCCTTCAAACTCCATTGCTGCTAAAACTTTTACTAACGGATTATCTACTTCATAAAAAACTTTATCAACTTTTTTTTGCTTTAACATGGGCAAAAGCACATGCTTTAATTGCAAAGTAATGTCTGCATCTTCTGAGGCATAATCTTTTATTTTTTCCGGCTCAAGGTCTCTCATATTCCCCTGGGCTTTCCCTTTTTTGCCAATAAGCTCCTCTATATGTACAGGTTCGTAACCTAAATATTTTTCACTTAATGCATCCATCCCGTTTTTACCATCAGGCTCTATTACAAAGTTCGCTAACATGCTGTCAAAAATATTTCCGGCAAGTTCATAACCATACCATTTCAGTATCAGCATATCGTACTTAATGTTATGGCCTATCCAGTTTTTTGATGTATCTGTAAACAACGGTTCAAAAAATTTTAATCTTCTTGCCGTTTCATTTTGATCGGGAGGACAATACACATAAAATCCTTCGCCGGGCTTTACAGAAAAACTCATACCTACCATTTCTGCGTCATTGGCATCAATACCCGTTGTTTCTGTATCAAAACATATTTCATCACTGGCAGATAAATATGTAATCAGTTCCTTTATTTCTGCATCTGATTGTATTAATGAATAATCGTGTGGCGTATTGTTGATATTTTTAGTAGCCGGTACAACATCTGCTTCGGCCTTAATGTTTATTGCATCGGGTTGAGGCTGTTCAATAATATTACCAAACAAATCCATTTGAACATTTTCTTTTGACCCTGCAGGGTTTTTGCCTGCAACAGAAATTTCTTCATCAGCATCTTCGCCCAAAATTCTTTTGCCCAGCGTTTTAAATTCAAGCTCTTCAAAAACTTCTTTTAAGGCAGGTTTATTTATTTCTTTTATTAAAAAATTCTCTTCATGAAACTCTACAGGTACTTCTAAAATTATGGTTGCTAATTTCTTGCTCATAATAGCAGCTTCTTTTCCTTCCATAATTTTTTCGCCCAGCTTGCCTTTTATTTTATCAGCATTATCTAATATATTTTCAAGCGTACTATATTCTTTTAAAAGTTTGGCTGCGGTTTTTTCGCCCACGCCTTTAATACCCGGAATGTTATCAACCGCATCTCCCATTAAGCCCAGCATGTCAATAACCTGGTCCACATTTTCTATATCCCATTTTTCACAAACTTCTTTTGGTCCCAGTATCTCAAATTTTCCGCCCTGGTAAGGAGGCTTGTAAATTTTTATTTTTTCCGAAACCAATTGTCCGTAGTCCTTATCGGGTGTAACCATATATACTTCGTATCCTTCCTTTTCTGCTTTTTTTGCCAAAGCGCCAATTACATCATCGGCTTCGTAGCCGTCAATAGCAATTACAGGAATGTTAAGCGCTTCTATTATTCTTTTAATATCCGGCACAGCCGATAAAATATCTTCGGGTGTTTCCTGGCGATTGGCTTTGTAATCTGCAAAATCTGTATGTCGTTCGGTAGGCGCATGTGTATCAAAGCATACAGCCATGTGCGTAGGATTTTGGTTTTTAATCAACTCAATAATGGTGTTGGTAAACCCAAATTGTGCATTGGTATTACGGCCTTTACTGGTTATTCGTGGGTTTCGTATGAGTGCATAATATGCTCGAAAAACCAGCGCAAATGCATCTAATAAAAATAATTTTTTTGGCATCAGGTAAAAATAAAACAAATCTTGTAGCCAATCAACATGATTTAAAACTTAAAAGCTGCTCCGGTTTGGGAACAGCTTTTACAATCATTAAACTCAAATAACAAAAACTAACTTTAAATAATTTTACAGGTTGGTTATCTCTAACCTGTCGTTTACCGAATTTTGGTTACCCCTAAAACTAAGACCCGATTTGTTTATTTTGGCAATATTCCAGTAGTCATTCAGTTTTATTAATGCGGCATCCTGGGTATTTAGGTTGATGGTGATTCTTTTTAAGATATTATCTTCAATCCAGTTACCTGTTATCATTTTTCCGTTTTTAGATATGGTAATTTTGCCAGATGGATCAAATTTTAAAATGCAATTGGAGAACTCGGCAGTTTCGTCCTGTAAATCTTCTGTAAATAAATTTATTTTCCAGGTTCCCTTGGTTACATGGGATGTTGCTGAAACTGTATTTCCATATTCATTAATTCCGGTACATGCAGCAAAATAAAAGATTGCCGAACATTTAAGGGCAAAAATAAGAATAGGCTTTTTCATTTATATAGATATATTGGTACCTACATAACTAAAAAAGCCTTTATAATATTGTGTTATTATTAAAGAAAAATCAGAACCTTGTTTCAAAATACAGTGGCAACATAGCTCTCCAGGTTGGCCAGTCGTGTTTCCACTCTTCGCCCCAAACATCCAGTTCGTAATTAATGCCTTTGCTGTAAAGTAATCCAGCAAAGGCTTTCGAAGCATTAGGATCTTCGTAAGCGCCACTGCCGGTTAAAATATGTACATG
>DAOLYC010000160.1:0-5828 GCA_035425605.1 Ferruginibacter sp. | reverse complement strand
CCAGCATAAATAAGGCTGAAGGAATTAAAATCCAGTACACGGCTAAAAATATCGCTGCTCATATCGGCAACTAAATTATTACTGGTTTTAGGTATTTGTTGCCACTGGGTTCCATAAATGGTATTGTTGGTTGTTATGTGCAAATATTTGGCATCATTTGGTACTGCAAAATCCTTAGGAATGTAGTTAAAATTTGTATCCCGGCTGCTACAAACGGTTTCAACAGTTCCAAAAAGTTTTGCTTCTTTAATAGCTTTAGTGCTCCACACGCCGGTGTCGGTATAAGCTGATGTTTCCTTATCATCTAATAAGTTCATAGGTACTTGCATAAACTGTGTTGAAGCACCGCCATGCAAAAATAAAACCTCATGGTCATCATCAAGCTGCATAAGTTCTCTCACCAAAGCTCTTGCTTCGTCCATAATATCCTGAAACAAAGAAGTGCGATGGCCAATCTCTAATATAGATAACCCCGTATTATTATAATTGAGAACAGACTGTGATGCTTCTTCAAAAACAACTTTTGGTAAAATTGAAGGGCCCGCATTAAAATTATGAACCACTGATTTATGTATTAACTGATGAAATAATTTTGATTGCAAAAATACCTAAATAGCTGTAAACACTTTTATTTTTGTATGCGGCAATGTTATAAAAATATAAAAACAACATTGCCAAAGTATAAAACTTTGGCAATGTATTTATAAATGTAAGTAAGTTGAAATTATCGTTTGCTCATTTTAGAAAGCAGTCTCAATATCTCTAAATATAACCACACAATGGTTACCAGTAACCCAAATGCGCCATACCATTCCATATATTTTGGCGCTCCCAATTCTGCTCCACGTTCAATCATATCAAAATCCAAAATTAAATTTAATGCTGCCAGGGCAACAACAAAAACCGAGAAGCCAATACCGATGGCGCTTCCTTCGTGTAAAAAAGGTATTTGTATGCCAAAAAAACCAAGAGCAATAGCTATCAGGTAAAAAATAGCAATACCGGCAGTAGCTGTAATGATAATGCTTTTAAATTTTTCTGTAGCCTTAATAATCTTAAAACTATACAACAGGTACATGGCAATAGCGGTACCAAAAGTTAAACCAACAGCATTCATTACTATGCCCGGCGCTACATCTGCAAATGCAAAACTATAATAAGCCGATATGGCGCCTACAAATAATCCCTCAAGCAATGCATAAAGTGGAGCCAGGTAAGGAGCCCATTCTTTTTTAAACATCATCACTATGGCAACTCCCAGGCCACCAAATGCGCCAACATAAATAAATGTTTGGGCATTGGCTCCCCCTTCTGCATATTCCTTCCAGGCATAAAAAGCTGTACCCATTACCATTAAAAAAAGAAAACCAAATTTTTGTAACGTTCCTTTTACGGTCATAACATTATCTGGAGAAACTACCTGATCAAGTACGGTGTTTTTAAACCTGTTTTCTGCTAAGGTTGGATTACCCGATTTAAATAAAGACATAATTTTAAAATTTTGACTTTAAAATTAACAAAACTCCAGTAAATATCAACCGGTTTTTTTAAAATGTCTAAAGGTTTAGCTACAGTGGCATTCCTTATCTTTGCCAAATGGAACAACTGGTTAATCAGATAGAAATTTTAAAAGAAGAAATAAAAGCATATAGCAATGGCGATGCAGAAAGTTTCCGCATTAAGTACCTGGGTACAAAAGGGCTGGTAAAAGCGCTAATGGGTGAAATGAAAAATGTTGCAGCCGAAAATAAAAAACAGGCCGGGCAACTGCTCAATGAATTTAAATTATTTACCGAAGCCAGGTATGCTGAACTAAAAGTTACATCTACCAACGGGCAACAGTCGTTACAAAGTGATATAGATATTACTTTACCTGCCGACCCAATGCCTTTAGGCAGCCGGCATCCCATTAGCATCGTAAAAAACAGGATAATTTCCATCTTTAAACGACTTGGTTTTGCTGTTGCAGAAGGCCCCGAAATTGAAGATGATTTTCATAATTTTACTGCATTAAACCTACCAGAGAACCATACGGCAAGAGATATGCAGGACACATTTTATATATCTCAAAACCCCGATTGGCTTTTACGTACACATACATCAAGCGTACAGGTACATGAAATGCAAAAAGGAAATCTGCCTATTAGGATAATTTGCCCTGGAAGGGTTTACCGTAATGAAACCATCAGTGCACGTGCCCATTGCTTTTTTCACCAGGTAGAAGGTTTATATATTGCAGAAAATGTTTCTTTTGCCGATCTTAAACAAACATTATATTTTTTTGTGCAGGAAATGTTTGGTAAAAATGTAAAAGTGCGGTTTCGCCCCAGTTATTTTCCGTTTACCGAACCCAGCGCCGAAATGGATATCAGTTGCCTGATATGCGGCGGCGATGGGTGCAGTGTTTGTAAAAAAACCGGTTGGGTAGAAATTCTTGGTTGCGGTATGGTGCATCCAAATGTTTTGGAAAACTGTGGCATAGATAGTAATAAATTTACAGGCTTTGCTTTTGGCATGGGTATAGAAAGAATAACCATGCTTAAATACCAAATAAAAGACCTTAGATTGTTTAGCGAAAATGATGTACGGTTTTTAAAACAATTTACTTCTGCTGTTTAATAAACTGATACCAAAAGAGTATTATAATTTTAGATATAAATATTTTTCAAAAAATCGATTGCAGAAAAAAAATATTATCAGCTACCCTCATTTCTGCCAGGTTTTAAATACAACATATCACGCTCATCCTTTTTGGATGGTTTATAAATTATACCTTTAGGGTAAAACTATTTTTATTTTAAGATGAACAGCATTTGCGTAATTGGCGCCGGCACCATGGGTAGCGGTATAGCTCAAACATCAGCTCAAAACGGATTTAATACTTTACTATTTGATATTAATATTGAAGTTTTAGAAAAAGCAAAAACGAATATTAATAAAAGCCTTGATTTTTTGGTAACAAAAGAAAAAATTTCAGTAGCCGAAAAGGAAACCATTTATAAGCATATAAAGTTTATTACCAACATACAGGATTGCCAGGCCGATATCATCATTGAAGCTATTGTTGAGAAAACAGAAGCCAAGGTTTCAATATTTAAACAACTTGCAGCAGTAAATAAAAGCGATGTCATCTTTGCTTCCAACACATCATCCTTATCTATTTCAGATATACAAACAAAATTACAAAACCCTCAAAGGGTAGTAGGAATGCATTTCTTTAATCCTGCCCAGGTTATGAAACTTGTGGAAGTAGTTAAAGGAAAACAAACAGATAACAAAGTGGCGCAAACAATTTATGATATTTGCCTGCAAATGAAAAAAACGCCGGTGATGTGTAAAGATGAACCTGGCTTTATTGTAAACCGAGTTGCCAGGCATTATTATCTTGAAGCGATGAAACTGGTAGAAACCGGAATTACCAGTATTGAAAACGTGGATGCAATTATGGAAGCTTCTGGTTTTAAACTGGGGCCATTTAAATTAATGGATCTCATTGGCAACGATATAAACCTTGCTGTTTCCCAATCTTTATTTGATGTCAGTAAACAAGCTGTAAGATTTACACCTTCGCCGCTACAAATAGAAAAAGTAAAGCAGGGCCAACTGGGAAAAAAAACCGGCAAAGGTTTTTATAGCTATCAATAATAAAACTAATAAGCGGAGTGTGCTTACAAAAATGGTTTCTCATTTATTTATGGCATAAAAATATCAATTAAAAATGATTTTAGTAACGGGTGGTGCAGGTTTATTGGGCAATGAATTAATCAGGCAGTTGCTTGATGCTGGTAAAAATGTAAGAGCTATTTATAATAAAACAGCTTTGCAAAATTTCGATTCTATAAACCTGCAACAATTTAAATGTGATATTTTAGATGTGATTGATTTAGAAAAAGCCATGCAGGGTATAGAAGAAGTTTATCATTGTGCTGCCATTGTTTCCTTTAACCCAAAACAAAAACATAAAATGTTTAAAGTAAATGTTGAGGGAACAGCCAATGTGGTTAACGCTGCATTAGATGCAGGGATAAAAAAAATGATTTATGTTAGTTCGGTTGCGGCGCTTGGCCGCATTAGGCAGGATACTCCTATTAATGAAACTATGAACTGGAGTGAAGAAACAAGTAACAGTAAATATGGTCAAAGTAAATTTCTTGCCGAAATGCAAGTATGGCGTGGCATTAGCGAAGGACTTGATGCTGTAATAGTAAATCCGGTAATTATATTAGGCGCCGGAAATTGGGATAGTGGCTCATCGCAGATATTTAAATCTGTGTATGATGAATTTCCCTGGTATGCAACAGGCACATCAGGTTTTGTTGATGTACGTGATGTAGCAAAAGTTATGCAGCAACTGATGAACAGCCAGGTAACTGCACAACGGTTTATTATAAGTGCCGAAAACAGGAGCTATGCCGATGTTTGCAGGCTTATGGCAAATGCATTTGGTAAAAAACCGGCATACAAAAAAGTTACAGCTTTGCTGGGTGCCATCGTATGGCGATTGGAAGCTATTAAAAGTTTCTTTACAGGAAAAGCGCCACTGGTTACAAAAGAAACTTCGGTAACTGCACTTGCAAACGTAAATTTTGATAACAGTAAACTATTAAGATATTTACCACAGTTTACTTATCGTTCTATTGATGAAAGCATTAAAGATATATGCTTGGCATTACAACAAAAGCTTAACAGCAATTAATGTAATTTCGGGCATTTATAATTTTAAATACAGCACAAAATAACCTGATGAAAAATTTAATCGCCATTTTTTTGTTCTCTTTTTCTTCGTATGCTGCTTTTTCGCAAACATATTATACCATCAGCGGAAAAATAATTGACCAGGAAACAAAACTTCCTTTACAGGGAGCATCTGTATTTGCAGAAAATACCACCATCGGTACCGCAACAGATATTGATGGCATTTTTCATTTACAGTTACCCAATGGCGGTTATAGCCTGGTAATAACATTTACCGGTTATCAAACCGAAACAAAAAGAATTACTACCGGTGATGCAGACAATAATAATATTTTAATGGATCTTAAGAAAAAAGAAAAATCACTGGATGAATTTGTTGTTAAAGCAACTTATGAAGTAGCTGATGGACTTGCTAAATACGGCGATTTTTTTATTGAAAACTTTATTGGTAAAACTGCCAATGCCCAACAATGTAGTATTGAAAACAAAGAAGCGCTTAAATTTTATTATTATAAACGTAAAAAACGACTTAAAATATTGGCAACAGAGCCGCTTAAGATAATAAACAATGCTTTGGGTTACACCATAAAATATGAACTTGATTCTTTTGTTCATGAATACAATACTGATATAAGTCTTTATTCGGGCTACCCTTTGTTTCAGGAAATGGAAACCAGCAGTATGGACCAATTAGTAAAATGGAATGCTGCACGCACAGAATCATATAATGGTTCTATCCTGCATTTTATGCGAAGCATGTACAACAAAAAATTAAAAGAAGAAGGTTTTGAAATACAGTTTGTAGTTAAAAAGAATGATACTGAAACCGCATTAACATTAAAAGATTTTTACCAATCGGTAAATTATAAAATAGATGACAGTACAAATACCGTTGATATTTTACCTAACCAAAGAGATGTGGCCATCATTTATAAAAATGAAGAGCCTTCGGCCTTGTATGCTCAGGCAAATCCTGATGACCCTAATAAATTTGAACTTTCTGTTGTAAACTTTTTACCAAATGAATCGCTGGATATTGAGCAAAATGGATTTTATTACGAACAAAACGATATAACCATTACCGGCTATTGGGCCTGGGAAAAAGTAGCAGATATGCTACCTTATGATTTTAA
>DAOLYC010000159.1:0-5840 GCA_035425605.1 Ferruginibacter sp. | reverse complement strand
TATTAATAGAACCGGATTACATGTGGCTATCGCAAAACAAATTTCAATGAATGCATTTGAGGCCTTAGGCCTGAACGAAAAATTGGTACAATCAGTTACCGAACTTGGATTTGAAAATCCAACAGAAATACAACAAAAAGCTATCCCTGTTTTATTATCGGGCACAACAGATTTTATTGGCCTGGCACAAACAGGTACCGGCAAAACCGCAGCTTTTGGTTTACCATTATTACAATTGATTGACGAAGACCAGCGCCATCCGCAGGCTTTAATCGTATGCCCAACCCGTGAACTGTGCCTGCAAATCACCAACGACCTGGACACATTTAAAAAACACAACCGAAAAATTATTACAGAAGCTGTATATGGTGGTGCATCAATCATGATGCAAATACGTAACCTTAAAAAAGGGGTTCATATTGTAATAGCAACACCCGGCCGCCTGATTGATCTGATTGAAAGAAAAGCCATCGACCTGCAAAAAGTTAAATATGTTGTATTAGATGAGGCCGATGAAATGTTGAACATGGGCTTTAGGGATGATATTGATTTTGTATTAAAAAATACCATCAACAGGGAAAGCACCTGGTTATTTAGCGCCACCATGCCGCCTGAGGTAAGGGCAATATCCCGTAATTATATGGATACCCCAAAAGAAGTAACCGTTGGTCGTAAAAATAGTGGTAATGTAAATATTGATCACCAGTTTTTTATTGTACAAGCACACCAGCGTTACGAAGCATTAAAGCGTTTGATAGATTTTAACCCCGGAATGTATGGAATAATATTTACCCGAACCAAAGCTGATGCTCATAATATTTCTGAAAAGCTTTCAAAAGCAGGTTACGAAATTGAAGCATTGCATGGCGATCTTAGCCAGCAACAGCGTGATGCTGTAATGGGGCGGTTTCGCAGTAAACATTTACAATTATTAATTGCTACCGATGTAGCTGCAAGAGGTATTGATGTAGATGGTATAACGCATGTTATCAATTATGAGTTACCGGATGATATGGAAGTTTATACCCACCGTAGCGGACGTACAGGCCGTGCCGGTAAAACAGGTATTTGCTTATCCATTTGCCACAGCAGGGAATCTTACAAAATTCGTTCGCTGGAAAAAATGATCAATGCTAAATTTCATAAATTAGATGTACCCTCAGGAAAGGATGTTTGCCGAAAACAATTTTTTCATTTTATGGATAAACTGATGCAAGCCGATGTTAGCCAGGGCGATTATGAAACCTATATGCCCGACCTGGTTAAAAAATTTGCAGATGTAAGTAAAGAAGAAGTTTTACAAAGGGTTGCCGCTTTGGAATTCAGTCATTTTTTAAAGTATTACGAAAATGCCGAAGACCTCAACAGAAATGATAGCCGTGGTGAAAAAAGAATGGGAAACAGGAATGAAACAGTTATAAATGGCAGCCGTAAAGAACGTACAAACTTTAACCGGCGAGAAAGCGGGTATACAAGATTATTCATAAACCTGGGTACAAAAGATGGTTTTTATAAAGCCAGTTTTTTACAATTTATTTTAGATGAAAGCAACCTTAAAAAAGAAGTGCTGGGTAAAATTGATATGAGAGATATGAATAGTTGGGTGGAGATAGACCAGGATGCTGCAGGTAAAATGATAAATGCCATTGATGGCAAACGCTATAATAACCGAACGGTTCGTATGAATGAAGCCGACGGAGGTTTTAAAAGACCAAATGATGAACGTGACAGAAACGACAAAAGTGAAGGAAGGAAAAGGATTTATGCAACAAGAGAAAGAAAGTAATATTTAATTTTAAAGTTTTTACTTTTTGCCGGGAAAGCGGTTTGATGGAAATAAGAATTTCGAAACGTCAAACTGGCTTCCCGGTAAATTTTTTATACCAACTCAATAACTGTAATCTCTGGCAAAATACCCACCCTGCCGGGATAACCAATAAAACCATAGCCGGGGTTAACATAAAGTTTTTGTTTTCCTTCTTCATAAAGGCCATCCCATTGTTTGTACATGTATTGAACAGGGCTCCATCTAAAACCTGGTATATCTACCCCAAATTGCATCCCATGCGTATGGCCGCTCAGCATCAGGTCAACATCAGCATATTCAGGCCTAACCTGTGCATCCCAGTGGCTGGGGTCGTGGCTTAATAATATTTTAAATGGATAATTTTCTGTACCAGCATGTGCAAGATCCATACGCCCATGTTTAGGAAACCTGGCTTTGTTGCTCCAATTTTCAATACCCAGCAATGCAATCTTATCATCGCCTTTTTCTAAAACCACATGTTCATTCATCAATAAACGCCAGCCAATATCAGCATGTACTTTTTTTATTAGTTCTAAATTCTGATCTTTTGTAATACCATTATAAGGCCACTGCACATAATCTCCGTAATCGTGGTTGCCTAAAGTACTGTACACACCCATTGGCGCTTTTACCAGGCTAAAAACATCTTTGTAATTGTTCATTTCATCAGCCCGGTCGTTAACAATATCGCCAGTAAATAAAATGATATCAGCTTTTTCTTTCAGTATTTTCTCTACCCCATGAAGCACCGCTTTTTTATCGGTAAAACTACCACTGTGTATATCACTAATATGAATAATCTTTAACCCTTTAAATAAAACCGGTAAATTATCAAAAGCCAGTTTTACTCTTTTTACCTGGTAATTATATTTATTGCCAAACCCGTAAACAAAACTGCCAAACAATGTACCACCTGCCGCTAAGCCAAGCCAGCTAAGGAAAGTAGAACGGCTAATTCCATCGCTTGTCATATCATTTATTTCGGGGTTATTAAAAAATGCCTTTCCGGCAATCCATTGTAATCCCCGGCGTATGTCATCAACCAATAAAAAAACGATGGCTACTATTTTTGCCAAAAAGAGGCCAATTGCAATTGCAAATAAATAGGTGCGTACCTTTTTTCCCAAAAAAGTATGATCGGTAAAAACAAAAATTAAAAAACTAATAATTGCCAGCAATGAAAGTGCCCAGTAAATACCATAAATAATAGTACGTGTTTTGGGCGAAGTAGATTGGCTTACTGTTTTAATTGCCTGGAAAATGTACGTATCCATCAAAATTGCAATAACTATAATTATTAAGCCTCCAAGTGGTGTACGCATATAAATATTAAGTGTTTAATGCTTTTATGTTGGCGGTATTGGGTTGCAGATTACTCCAAAAAATAAATTCGTCTAATTGCTGGTTAATAGCCCGTAAGGTATTTGCATCAATTATTTTTCCATCTTTTGAAACCACTGTGTTTACAACCGATATGGGAAGTTTATTGGGGTGTACGGTTATCTTTAGATAATTCAATACATCTGCCAGGTGATCCATCCCTCGTAAATTGCCTGCCCTACCCGATGCCACGCCGGTAAGCAATGCTTTTTTATGAAACCACATTTCATGAGAACGGCTGTTATCGAAAAGCAATTTTAAAACACCCGGAAAACTGCCGTTATATTCTGGTGATATTATAATTAAATGTGAAGAAGGTATCAGCACTTCATTTTCAATTTTCTTAAAATTTTCATCATACTGCAACAGATTCAGGCCTTCTAATGATAGGATTTTGGTTTCAACACCTTTTAACCTAAGCAATTGCTGATATTGGTTGGAAATCTTAAAAGTATTGCTGTTTTTTCGGTTTGTACCCGATAGAATAGTAATCATAATTTCTTTGTGCTGTTGCTGTTTAATTTATCAATATTACAATTAAGATGCATTATTGTTGTCCATTTTTATGCCGAATGGTTAAATTTGCCAACCTGACAGATTAATAGTTAAAAAAATACTTTAACATGCAGCTTACATTTTATGGTCATTCTTGCATTGCTGTAGAAGTAAATAACAAGAAATTATTGTTCGATCCATACATTTCTGCCAATGAACTGGCAAAAGATATTGATATCAACAACATACAGGCAGATTATATCTTATTAAGTCATGCTCATTTAGATCATGTAGCAGATGCAGAAGTAATAGCAAAAAGAACAGGTGCCTGTATTATTGCCAATTATGAAATTGCAATGTGGTATGCAAACAAAGGCATAAAAAATTATCAACCCATGAATACCGGCGGAAAATGGAAATTTGATTTTGGAACGGTAAAATGTGTAAATGCTGTTCATTCTTCCTGTTTGCCCGATGGTAGCAATGGTGGTAACCCAATGGGTTTTATAATCATGAGTAATGAAATGAATTTTTATTATGCCGGCGATACGGCGCTAACCATGGATATGCAGTTAATACCCATATTTGCCAATATTGATTTTGCAGTTTTACCCATTGGCGATAATTTCACTATGGGTATAGATGATGCAGTGCAAGCTGCAAAAATGGTACAAACTAAGATGGTAATTGGAGTACATTACGATACCTTTGGCTTTATTAAAATTGATAAACAAAAAGCAAAAGAGTTGTTCAAAAAAAATGAACTGGAATTAAAACTTCCTGCTATTGGAGAAACATTAGAAATTACGGGTTTTTAATTGCAGTTAAAATATCGATCAAAGATACTTATGGCGAAAATAATAGGAGTAGCAAATCAAAAAGGCGGTGTAGGTAAAACAACTACTGCTATTAACCTGGCGGCCAGCCTGGCTGTGCTTGAGTTTAAAACATTACTGGTAGATGCAGATCCGCAAGCCAATAGTACTACTGGTACAGGGTTTGATTTGCATAATATAACCCAAAGCTTGTACGATTGTATGGTAAACAATGCTTCAGCTAAGGATATGATTCTTAAATCCGATATTCCTTTTCTGGATGTACTTCCGTCGCATATAGATTTAGTTGGTGCCGAAATTGAAATGATTAATTACCCTAACCGGGAAATGGTTTTAAAAAAAATACTTGAGCCGGTAAAAAACGACTATGATTTCATCATCATTGATTGCTCTCCATCACTTGGCTTAATTACTGTAAATGCTTTAACTGCATCCGATAGCGTGGTAGTTCCTGTACAAACCGAATTTTTTGCCTTAGAAGGGTTGGGTAAATTATTAAACACCATCAAAATTGTACAACATCGTTTAAATACCGATTTAAAGATTGAAGGCATTTTAATGACCATGTATGATGGGCGCCTACGCCTTTGCAACCAGGTGGTAAGCGAAGTACGCCGCCATTTTGATGATTTGGTTTTCAACAGCATCATACACCGTAATACCAGGTTAAGTGAAGCGCCCAGTTTTGGCAAACCGGTTATTTTATACGATTCTGATAGCAAAGGAGCCATTAACTATTTAAACCTTGCTAAAGAAATTCTGCAAAAAAATAATAAGACTAAAATAAAAGAAGAAGACCGGGTAATTAGCTAAACAGCACATCAGCTTTAAAAATATGAGTACGCCAAATAAAAAAGACGCATTAGGAAAAGGTATCCGCAGTTTATTACAAAATATTGATACCGACCTGAAACAAACTTCTGGCAATTTAAAACCCGAAGTTGTGGAACAGGCATCTGCATCAATACGAATAAAATTAGAGCAGATAGAAGTAAATCCAAAACAACCCCGCCATGATTTTGATGATGAAGCATTACAAGAGCTTGCTGCTTCTATTAAAATGCACGACATTATACAGCCGCTAACTGTAAGTAAACTTGCCAATGGTAAATACAGGCTTATAGCAGGTGAGCGCCGTTTTAGGGCTTCAAAAATTGCAGGTATAAAAGATGTGCCCGTTTATATTAGGCAGGCTAATGATACTGAACTTTTAGAACTTTCTCTTTTAGAAAACCTGCAACGTAAAGACCTTAATGCCATTGAAATTGCTTTAAGTTATAAACGCCTGATGGATGAATTGGAATATACACAGGAACATGTGG
>DAOLYC010000158.1:0-5856 GCA_035425605.1 Ferruginibacter sp. | reverse complement strand
TTTCCAGTTCTTTTGCTTTCCATATTCCTTTACGTGGGCCATCAAAACCGTAGCGCATCATGATGCCTGTTTGTAGCACATCATTAACTTCTTTTCTTTCTTCATTTCCAAAAAATTCATAGCCGGGCATAATGTATAATTTTAAGTTGTAAAGGTAAATAAATTAGGTAAAAGAGTAAGTTGATTTCATTGTGCTTATCCATGAAACTGCAAAAGCATCCTATTATTTTAGCTGGTTTATAACCGGGGTTGCTGCAGGCTCTTTAAAATATTTCAATCTTAATGAATCGCCCCAGCCATTAGGATTTTTTTCGAAAGTTTTGCTGCTAAAAAATATCATCCCTTGTATATTTGGCGTATTTCTTAGCGCTTCTATCATGCGTGGTAATTGCGATACATCTTTCCAGGCGGCATTGCTATTAGCTCTGTAAATACCCAGTCCGATATAACAATTACGACCATAAGTATGTTTGCTCCACCAGTTCAATAACACCTCGTACGGTGCAATCTTGTGGCCAATCTCCCAATATAATTGCGGCGCTACATAATCAATCCAGCCTTTGCGAAGCCATAGTAAAATATCGGCATACAGGTCATCATAATTTGTTTGTGCGCCATTTGTTTTACTCCCGGTAACAGGATCTTTATCCTGGTTACGCCAAACACCAAAGGGGCTTATTCCAAATTGACATTTGGGATTTTCTTTTTTTATAACGGCGCTCAACTTGCTGATGATAGAATCTGTATTGCTTCTGCGCCAATCATCTTTACTCATTCCGCTTCCGTATTGCCGGTAAGTTTTATTGTCGGGAAAATCTTTACCAGGTATTTTGTATGGATAAAAATAATCATCAAAGTGAATGGCATCAACTGCGTACCTGCTAACAACATCCTTTACTACATTGGTTAAATATTCCTGTGCTTCTTTATTGCCGGGGTCAAAATATTTTTTATCTCCATAGGTTAAAAACCACTCTGGGTGAATACGGGTGATATGTGTGGCGGCAATAGAAGATTTGTTAATATTAAATACAGCCCGATAGGGGTTCATCCAGGCATGAAACTCCATCCCTCGTTTATGCGTTTCTGTTATCATAAACTGCAGGGGATCATAATAAGGTGTTGGTGGTTTGCCTTGCGTGCCTGTTAAAAATTCGCTCCAGGGTTCGTATTGCGATGGATAAAACGCATCTGTTACCGGCCGCACCTGAACAATCATAGCATTAATTCCATTACGTTTGTGCATGTCAAGCAGTTTGATAAACTCTGCTTTTTGAGATTCTGAATCAAAATTCCCTTTTGTTGGCCAATCAATATTATCAACTGTAGCTACCCATACGCCTCTGAACTCTGGTTTACTTTGTGCAACAGTAAGCAAGGGCAAAAAGCAATAGAAAGAAAGCAAGAAAATTGAAAGGAGAAATTTCATGTATGTTTTTTAATTAACCCTTGTTTCGGATTTTATCTAATAATTTATTTAATGTTTTTGCATCGGCTATTGTAAGGTTTTGCAATGCTGCATCCATATCATTTTCATAATTATCAAGCTTGGATAGCAATTGTAGTCCTTTATCACTTATACTTACATCTACCAGGCGCTTATCACTTTTACATACATTTTTTTTAGCCAGGCCTTTTAGCACCAGCCTGTCCACTATACGGCTGGTGTCGCTCATCTTATCCAGCATACGTTCCCTTATTTGTAGTGTAGATATGGGATTGCCGGCGCCACGTAAAATACGAAGTATATTAAATTGTTGTGCGGTAATGCTTTCTTTATCAAAATAGCTTTTCATCTTTTCATTTATCCAATTATAGGTATAAATAAGGTTGATGATTCCTTTTTGATATTCGTTCCGGAATTTTAGTTGTGTTATATCTTTCTCTAAACTCATTTTATATACATCTAATTATTTTTATTCTTCACTTGATGATATATTGATTGCTTTTTCATCATCTTCAGAAAATTCGTTTATATATATTTTTACCAAAATTAAAAAATAACTTACCAGTAATGGCCCGAAAATAAGGCCAACAAAACCAAATAAGTTTAAACCTACAATAACACCCAATACGGTTATTAATGGATGTACATCTCCCATATATTTCATTAGCTTAAGCCTGGCCAGGTAATCAACATTGCCCGTTACAAGGCCACTATATAAAGTAAGGCCAATGGCTTCCCAATTATTGCCCTGTATAAACAGGTATATTACCAGGGGTACCCAAACTATCATTGTACCCACTAATGGAAAAAACGCAAAAACCCCGGTAATAAAAGCCCACAAACCCCAATCTTCTATATTAAATATCCAATATCCTAAAGCTGCAAAAAGCCCTTGTATTATACTTATGATGGGTATCCCCAGTGCATTTGCTTTTACCATCATTTTTGTTTCACTGGCAAGTATGTTTACATTTTCAGATTTTAAGGGTATAACCCTTGCTAAATATCGCTCTGCTTCACTTCCATTTACCAACAAATAATAAAAAAGAAAAAACATCATGAATAGGTTGGTGATAACAACTATTGTACTGTTTAATACCCCGGGTAAAAATGCTGTAATTTTTTCTACAACAGTTTTAGCGCTGTTGCCAGATAAAATAACAATGCCTGTATTTTCTGCAATTTTTTCTGATGCCGTTTTTATTACATCAATTATTTTATCCTGGTTTTGTGTTATGGAACTTATTTTTGGCGATACCAGGGTGATGCTTAAATAAACTGGTATTGCAATTATGAGGATATAAGCAAGTATAAATAAAATTGCAGTCCAGCCTTTTTTCCATTTTCTTTTAAAGATAAAGTGAAAATATAACGTACGGCTTAATATATATAATGTAATACCGCCCAGCAGCCCGGGAATAAAAACCTGCAATTCGGTTATTAATAATACTGCCATCAGTACTATTAATATTAGTATCAGTATTTGCCTCAGCCGTTCATTAAATCCATGTTGGGCCATTATTGTTTTTTTATTTTTTTAATTAGTCCCGCCAAACAGAAACACCTTCGCTACAGTTGGCACAAATATCAATATTTTTCCTGCTCTTCATCAATTGGCTGCGAAACTGTTTATAATTATCGTTGTGCCATATTTCTTTAAATCGCTGTGTTTTTAAATTGCCTAATTGGTGGGTGGCATCTTTATCAAAACAGCACGGTACCACTAACCCATCCCAGGTAATTACGTTGGCATGTTGTAATTTCCAGCAACGGTTTGCCAGTTTATTTTTTGGAGTAAATGTACCATCAGCATTTTTTTTATACCTGCTAAATCTATCAATAGTAGGTATTAGATTATTCGGATCGGTTTCATAGTCATATACCTGTGCTGTTTTAAACCGCACTTCATCTACTCCTACTTCTTTTGCAAGGCGTTTAATATCTTCAATTTGGTGTTCGTTAGGTTTTACCACCAAAAACTGAAAGAAAATAAAAGGAGTTGTACTTTTAAGTTGCTTTTTCCATTTAACAATATTTCTGGCACCGGCCAATACCTTTTCAAGATTTCCTCCCACACGATACTGTTGATAAACTTCCTGTGAAGTGCCATCAATACTAATGATTAAGCGATCAAGGCCACTCTCCACAGTTTTTTTGGCAATTTCATCAGTTAAATAATGTGCGTTGGTAGATGTGGCTGTATAAATTTTTTTATCGCTGGCATATTTTACCATTTTTAAAAAATCGGGATTTAAATATGGCTCGCCCTGGAAATAAAAAATTAGGTATAAAAGTTCTTTGTGTATTTCATCAATAGTTCTTGTAAAAAAATCATTTTTTAACATGCCGGTTGGCCGGCTAAACTGGCGCAAACCACTGGGGCACTCAGGGCAACGAAGGTTACAACTGGTTGTTGGCTCAAATGAAATAGAAACAGGATAGCCCCATTGTACAGGTTTGTTAAAAAGCCTGCTTATATAAAAACTGCTTAACACCTTTACTCCATTAATAAAACGGTGTATGGTAAGTTTGCTTAGCAGGTTTTTACTGTCATTCCAATTAAAATGAGGCATTGAACAAAGGTAAGCCGATTAAAAGTTATCTGGCGAGTACACTTTGTAATAAAAAGATAAACTTATAAATTATTGATTGGAGCCAGCAGTACCTGGTTCTTCTGTAAGAACACTATTTATATTATTGGGATTAAATTTAACCGAAGTAAATAACAAAGTATTGTTTTCAAATTTTTCGTAGTTATTAAAAATAACATTCAGCGCAATGAAGTTCATTACATAAGCTTGTGTTTCGGCTGGCAGATAATTTTTTATATCCCAAAAATCAGCATCGTCTTTACCGGTTTTTTTCATTGCTTCCCATACATTACCAACACCACAGTTATAGCTGGCCACCATCAATAACAGATTATTGTCAAGGTTGCGGCTACGGTCTTTCAAATACCTGGCTGCAGCATACGTTGATTTATAAAAGTTTTTACGGTCGTCTCTTTGCGATTTTGTTTTAACAACAATTTTTTTCTCTTTGGTTTTTTTTGATCCTTTATTTTTAACGGCTTTTGTATGTTTTGCCGCAATATGCAACCCATATTCCTTTGCTACATTATCCATAAATTGCCAGTAGCCAACGGCGCCGGCTTTTGAAACCGCATTGCCATTAAATGCACTCTCTAAAGCTAATAATACCTTCAGCTCTTCGGGTAAGTCGTGTTTATTAAGTATTGTAGAAACTTTAGGAAAATATTTTTTGCTGCGGTGATAGGTTCGTATTAAGTAAGCTCTCTTGTTTTTTGCAAATTTTTCAATGTACGCTGTTGTTTCCTCTTCATTACCCAATAATACTTCAGGAAAAACAATATTAGCATCCAGGAAAATTTCACCAGCATTGCCTGTGTTGTTTATAGCAGCAATCAGTGGCTTTTGTGTTGTATCAGCAAAAGAATAAACTTTAGTAAATCCACTTATCGTTAGTGAAAAAAAAAGTATCCACGCTGTTTTGGATACTTTAAAATGTTTAAATCTTTGTTTAACCATGCCTTTCTTAATTTTCATTTGGGTACAGCATTAAATACGGGCAATTCATAAAACGAAAGCTGTAAAGCAATATTGCCCTTTCACAAAATTTTATAAAATAATACCCAACATTTAATGCAAATTTGTACCCTACTGCGTAAAACCCCGTGTTGATTATCCCATTGGCAAAAAGTAAAAAAAGCATATTAAAAGTAATATTGATTCCATTGTTTTTGCTTGCTATTGTTGCTTCGGCTATATATTATATTAATGCCTATAACAGCCGACCCAGGTTTATTCGTTACCCCGCTTTTGGTATTGATATACCAGGAAATTATACCATACATGGAATAGATGTAAGCCGCTACCAGCATAACATTGACTGGAAAGAAGTAGAAGCCATGCAGGATAAAGATATTAAGATAGGATTTGCATTTATAAAAGCAACAGAAGGCCTGGGCAGGGTTGATGTTGGCTTTAGAAAAAACTGGTTTAATGCAAAAAAAGCAAAGTTACCCAGGGGCGCTTACCATTTTTTTATCAGTAGTAAAAGTGGTAAGGCACAGGCCGAAAATTTTATTGAAACAGTAAGTTTAAAATCCGGTGACTTACCTCCCGTACTGGATATTGAAACTTCTAACGGAGCGTCTGTTGCAGATGTACAGCAACGGGCTAAAGACTGGTTGCAGATGATTGAAAATTATTATAAAGTAAAGCCCATCATTTATACCAATGTAGATTTTTATAAAAATTTTTTGGATGGAGCTTTTGATGAGTATCCGCTATGGGTGGCACATTATTATGTTACAGAAAAGCCACGTATAAAACGCAACTGGTTATTTTGGCAACATAATGAAAAGGGCAGGGTTAATGGTATTGATA
>DAOLYC010000157.1:0-5875 GCA_035425605.1 Ferruginibacter sp. | reverse complement strand
CTGAACCGTTGCAGGCAAGGCAAATTGGAACCAGTGTTTTGTGGCAGCCATCAATCAGCCTCGATTTTCCAAACAGTTATACGCCAAGTTTTAAAGGAGCGTTTCCCCAATTATATACAATACAACTTACAACATCTAAAGGTTGTGTAACGGTAGATACGCAATATGTAAAAACACATAAGAAGATTGAAATTTATGTGCCCACATCTTTTACTCCAGATAATAATGGAATAAATGATTATTTACGGCCCTTACTGATGGGTTTCAGTAAAGTGAATTATTTTAGGGTGTATAACCGTTGGGGTAAAATGCTGTTTCAAATGCAAAGCGACCGACCCGGATGGGATGGAAGACTAAACGGCGTAATACAAAACACCCAAACAGTTGTTTGGATGATTGAAGCGGTAGATGTGGATGGTGTGGTACACAAAAAACAGGGTACTACAATATTGTTGCGATAAGGTTTCGTAAATTTATAATTATTACTCATTTTATTAAATCCCTTTATGAAAAAGATAGCTTTATTAATTACCTGTTTTTTATTTTTTGCAATGCATTCACAAGCGCAAAATGATGTGCCTGCCGCCACTGTTGTTTTAAAAAAAGCAATTATAGATGCAAGCAAACAAAATAAAAAGGTACTGCTCATCTTTCATGCTTCCTGGTGCGGCTGGTGTCATAAAATGGATGCGGCATTAAATGATAATGCCTGTAAAAAGTTTTTTGATGATAATTTTGTTATCACCCATATAACAGTAATGGAAAGCAAGGGGAAGGAAAATTTGGAAAATGCCGGCGGCCAGTTATTGATGGAAAAGTACAATGGTAAAGACCAGGGATTGCCTTATTGGGCGGTGCTTGATAAAGACGCAAATCTTTTATTCGATTCACAAGAAAAAGTAACGCTTGAAGATGGAAGCATAAAAGGGCAGAATATTGGTTGCCCTGCTACAGAAAAAGAAGTAGAAAAATTTATTACCATCCTTAAAAAAACTACTTCATTAACGGCTGCACAACTTGCTATAATTGCAAAACGATTTAGGCAAAACGAAAGCAAATAAACGACGTATAAAATCTTACAAAAAAAATCCCCGGGTGAATTTACTCAACCGGGGATTTTTGTATTAATGCTTTATTTTTTTTATTGTTTAGTTATTTTTTGAACGGTTGTTTTTGTTTTAATGAAATACATACCTGGTTTAAGATTTCTTACATCCATATTTATTTGTGCAGCCCCAATCTTTCTTATTGAAACAACTTTTGACAAATCCTGCCCCTGTATATTGTAAATGGAAACCTGCTGTAGTTCATCTTCATCAGCCTTAATTACCAATTCTTGAATAACAGGGTTTGGATAAATGTTTACACTATAATTATCAGTTTTTTTAAGATTAACCGATTTGATGGTAGAATAACTGAAAACACCATCAATATCTGTTTGCCTTAACCGGTAAAACGAAATGCCGCTGTATGGAAAATCATCTGTAACCGTATAATTTAATGTAGCATTGGAATTTCCTGCACCAGGAATTGTTTTTACATCTTCCCAGGTGAGATTATCTTTTGAACGCTGTACTGTAAAATAAGCGTTGTTAAATTGATTGGATGTTTGCCAGCTTACCAATACTTTGGTTTTATTTACAGGTACTGCATTAAATAAAGCAATTGTAATAGGCAAAGGTGTTTGCAACAGGTTGGAAGTTGCCAGTGTAAAACGCCGATTATTGGCAATTGCATTTACAGCAGTAAAAGCATAAATACCACCCCCAAGTGATGTTGCTCCTGCAATAGGCGTTTCATCGGCAAAGCTGCCATCATTATCTGTATCTATCAATAAACGCAGGTCTGATGCGGTAACCGGGCCAAGCCCGTTTAAATCCCATTGCATATCAATATTACCCACATTAACAGGCGCACCGGCGCTGTTTACTTCGTTAACCCGCCAAACCCTTACAAATCTTGATGCCACACCGGCTGGTACATCGCTATTCTCTGTTGCTTCCTGTTGTCCATTATCATGGCCCCAAAATAAAAATTCATCATTAGCTAACCCGGTAGCATTTAAAATACGAACAATGCCATTTCCTTTTGAGTCGGTATGTTCATTGGCAGCATCAATGCGGCCAATACCGGCTACATCATAATCGTAATTACCATTAGCTGCATCATCCTGCACATACAAATCATCGTTTGTTAGTGCATAATCATATTTTGCAGATAAGTAATTCTCAACAATTATTTTTTGTGCTTCATTTAATACTGTATTGTAAATGATTATTTCACCAATGTTGCCTTCAAAATAAAAATCGGGGGCAGCTTCGTTATTACCGGCGCCAATACGCATTGGTTGAACTGCATTTGGAGTAACAGTAATTCCGGTATTTGTGTAAACGGTTCCCCGTTGCATTGAAAGTTCTTTTGTAGCTGAAGCATTATTATAACTAATCATTTGCGATGCCCAGTTATTTACAGTAGATACACCTGAAAATATTTGATCCCAAGAATTACCTGTACTTCCTGTCCAATAACTCCAGTCATCAGCACCTGGGCCTGCATATAAAATATAGCCAGCCGTATTACCTCCAACAATGTCATTGTCACGGTTAGAAAATATTGCTTTATAGCTTGCATTTGAAGACAAGTTACAGGCCGAAAAAATAGTAAAGTTTGCAGGTGAGAGCGCTGCAGTATAGGCTCGTTCAAAATAATTGCTGGTACCATCAAATGTTAAGGCAGAATTGTTATTTTGGGCGGGTTTTGCCAGTATTGCGCCATTGCCTCCTGTAAAATGATTGTTATATCCCGATGCATCTGTCCAATTGGTAATGGTAGAACCATTGGTGCCTGCAATATTATTTGCATCCATCCATAAAACAAGGTTGGAAGCACCGTTTGTAGCGCCAACACCAGCCGGACCGCTTTGTGCTATTGTACAAAAAGGTATTATCAAAAAAGTAAGTATTGTAAAAATCGTTCTCATATTTAGTGAATTTATTTTTAAAAGTAATACAATAATGCAGGAAATTTAGAAATTTATTTCCCCCTAAATTCTGCTATTTGAATCGTAGGCAATTTTTAGAAGAATGATGAAACAGGAAACCAGTTTTTTTTATCAAATGTAAAACTAAATATGGGCAGGAAATATCATGTGGCTGTTGTTTTTAGTTAATTTATTGTTTTTAGGATTTTGATAAATGTAGCACCTGGGTTTTGATTAAAAAGTAGCATACCTGGTTGATACATGTTAACTTAAAATTCTTATTTAATTGCAGGCTTTTGTATTGAATAGGAGGCTGTGTATCTCAAAGCGTAGAAACATTCGCAATCAGCCATTTATCAGCAAACTTTTCCATAATCCTCATTTCCTGGCTTGCACTATTTTTTTAAAAAAAAGATAAGTATGGTTAACTTTTATTGTTTTTCGATACTGCAGCTTTTTCTTTTTCCTCACGTTTTTCTGCAATTGATTTTAAAGATTTGATGCTTACATTCAATTCAAAGCCGATGAGCAATGCCAGTGAATTAATAAATATAAGCGCCATTAATACAATGATGCTACCAATAGAACCATATAATGCATTGTATCGGCCAAAATTATTAACGAAGTAAGAAAAAACAAGCGATGCCATGATACACAAAAAAGTGGCTAAGATGGCTCCCGGAGAAACCAATCTCCATCGCTTTTGTACAGCCGGTGCATATTTATAAATAAATGCAATGGAATAAAAAACCAATGTAATAATGAAAATCCAACGGATATAAGAGATTAGGCTAATCCAAAAACTGCTTTTAAGTCCCATCCATTTTAAAAAAGCCGATTGTGTAATAAGTAAAATGAGGCAACCCAGCACCAATCCAAAAATGAGTGATGTAAGGCGAATGGCTATCCATCGGTTTAAAAGCCCTTTTCTTTTTTCGAAGCCGATATAATTTTTGTTGAAGGAACGCATTAATCCCATCATGGCATTGGAAGCAAAGAATAAGGCCAGTAACAAACCAAAAGACAGTAAACCGAAAACAGGTGATCGAAAAAAAGTATCATCAATGAATTTTATGATGTCCCTATTATAGCCTTCGGCAGGTATGATATCTTTTATAATTAAAGAAAGCTGTTTCATTATTTCCCTTTTTTTTATAAAGGGAAGGTTGGGTACCAGCGTAAACAAGAATAAAAAAGACGGAGGTATAGCCATAATAAAGTTGTATGCTATAGCCGATGCTCGTTCTGTTAAACCAACTGTTTTTATCTGACCATAAAAAAAACGTGCCACATCATACAAAGGCACACCTTCAAACCCAGGTAAATACCAATGCTTACTTTTTTTAAGTACAAAGGCAAGTGGTGTTTTGGTTATTAGTATGCGTTCTATTTTGGTCATAAATACGCAGTTGTTTTTATTGCAAGATAATAAAATGAGGTTTTATTAAAATTAATAACCTGATTAACTATAAAGCATTAATATTATTGCCTTTCATTTATTTGCTCTTGCCTTAATCAGGCTGTCTAATGCCTGCTGATAAGCTTTGGCAAAAACCTGGTGTTCGGCATAAGTGCTGGCAAAATTGCTATACCCATCAAAGGTTGGCTTTGCTACAAAGTATAAATAATTGGTTTGAGGGGCATTTAAAACTGCATCAATAGTTTTTACCGATGGAGTGCAAATAGGCCCCGGAGGAAGTCCTGTATTTACATAAGTATTAAATGGCGATGGGTATGTAAGATGACCATGCAAAATTCGGGTAAGTTTAAAATCCTTCATGGCAAATTTTACGGTAGGGTCGGCTTGTAATTTCATGCCTGCAGCAATCCTGTTAATATACACACTGGCAATTTTGCCTTTATCTTCTTCCTTATTAGTTTCTTCTTCAACAATGCTGGCCATACTATAAACCTGGTTTGGTGTAAGGCCAAGCACTTTTGTTTTTGCAAGTCTTTCTGTTGTCCAAAATTTTATTTTTTCGTCATGTAGCTTTTTTAAAATTTTTGAAGCAGGAGTATTCCAATAAAAACTGTACGTATTTGGAATTACCGAAGTAATGATTGTATTGCTATCAACATTAAACTGCTGCCAAGTTTGTGAATCATTTAATGCTTTCATAAATGTTGCAGAATCACATTCAAAATTGGCGGCAATTTTTTGAGCAAGGTCCTCAGTAGTACGTAATTTGGTTATCACCAGGTTAACCGGCGCCTGCTTACCCGAACGTAGCATACGTAAAAGTTTAAAAAGGCTCATCCCAGGATTTAATTTATACCTCCCTGCCTTAACCTTTGTGGGATATTTTATACGTTTTGCTAAAAGATCGAAGAAAAAACTGTTGTGTATGATTTTTTCGTCAAGCAGGTTTTGTTTTACATCAGCATATACCGTCCCTGTTTTTATATAAAAATATTTTCCCTTTGGCGCTGTTATGGTTGGTGCAAATATCTGCCAGGCCACATAACTGCCAGTAAGCAAGATGATAAACAATATGGCTACAGCTATTTTCTTTTTCATAACAGCAAAATAATGAAAAAACCCCGCCTGTTACCGGCGGGGCATCAATATTTTATTAAAGCTTATTTTTTTGAACTATCGGGGCTGGTTGGTAATGTACCGGTTGTAGCTGGTGTAGTAGTTGCAGGGGTTTTGGTTGATATGTTTTCAATTAAACCCTTGTTAGGTGCAGAACCTTCTCCTTCTTTTGGAATAAATGCAGGTGAAACAAGGCAAAGTACCCCAATGATACCTGCAAATAACCAGGTACCTTTTTCAAGTACATCAGTAGTTTGTTTTACACCCATTATCTGGTTGCCAAAACCACCAAAACTGCTACTTAAACCACCACCTTTTGGGTTCTGGATGAGGATAACAGCCATCAACAGGATGCAGAT
>DAOLYC010000156.1:0-5931 GCA_035425605.1 Ferruginibacter sp. | reverse complement strand
CTGGACAGCTTCTACCAAAAACAAATATTTTGCCTTACTCAATAATTTTCATGCTTTAAAACCAAATACAACACTTTCGGCTACCATTCGATTGCACCAGGTAAAATACGTTGCAAAAACCGGCATACCACCGGTTAACAGGGGTTTGCTCATGTGTTATAATATGGGCAACTTAAAAGATCCGGCTACAAAAAACTCAATAATAGAAACTGCCGAACTACAAAAATATATTAGCGGCCTTGTTAGTTATCCATTACCGTTAGATGTTGCACTTCCCTTATTTGACTGGAAAGTTTTATACCGGAACAATGTTTATAAAGGCCTTATCCAAAATTTACCCAATATGGTTTTCAATAATAGCTTCTCTCAAAAAAAAGAAAACAGGTATGTTATTTTAAAAGATACATTATTACAGGGCTATAACTTACAAAATGGTGATATCATCCGTGATGAACAAAGTAACTATAAAGAAATTATTTCAGCAGCCAAAGCTGTAAATCACCAATTAAAAAATACCCGGCTTAGGGTATCGCTCTACCATTTGGATTCAGTAATTTTAAACAAATACACAAATCATGAACTGGAAAGTATTTTTAACAGCCTGCATTAGCTCAGCCATTGTTGCATTTCCTGCAAATATAATTGGCTGCGGCCCCGAAGCCGACCCCTATGATTATTATATTTCTTTTTTTCATCAAAACCTATCCGAAGCAAACGGGTACAAACCTTTTTATTATACCGGTTATGCTTTTTTATATGATAGCAACGAACCTGTATCTACAACCGACCAGTTTGCAAATGAATGGGCAACCTATTGCGGCGCTTTGGTAAAAACAAAAGATGCAAAAATGCTGGTTAATAAATTTGCCTGGAAAGATTTGAATAACCTGTATTTTCATCTCGAAAAAAATCAGCCGCTAAAAATTCCTGATTCTGTTAAGCAAAACAGCATGACCAGTTATTTTATGCAAAACAAAGATTTTGAAGCCCTGGGTTATATCTTATATGCCAAACAAGTAGAGCCGTATGTTATTGGCGGCGATGGTGACTGGGAAGAACTGAAAAGAGACAGTATTAAAATGGCTAAACTCATAAAAAACGGGCAGCAGTTATATTCAGTTGCCAAAAAAGATTTTTTTAAAGCAAAATTTGCCTACCAGGTTTTAAGATTGGCTCATTACAGCGGAAGATATAATGATGTTATTAACTGGTATGATGAGTATGCCGCAAATATAAATACCAGCAACCTGCTACAACCACTCTGCCTGGCTTTAAAAGCTGGCGCTTTGTTTCATACCGGAAAACAGAAAGAAGCAGCTTACCTATTTAGTAAAGCTTTTAGTGCCAGTGATGTTAAACGAGTTTCGAATTTCCTGGGATTTAACTGGGCTGTTGAATGGAAGGCCAACAGGCAACAATACCTTGATCTTTGCCAAAACAATAACGAAAAAGCAAATATGCTGGCATTATTTGCATTGGGCAGTATCAATAATGATCTTGATAATTTGAAAGAAATTTATCAGCTTAACCCTAACTGCACGCAACTGGAAGTTTTAGTAGTGAGAGAAATAAACAAACTCGAAGAAAAATATTTTACCCCTACTCTGCAAAAGTTAAATGGCGGCGGTACATTTTATTTTACCTGGACCGACGCTAATACCGACAGTATAATAACAGATGCCGGAAAAGAAGTACAACAGCTTTCCATTTTTTTACATGAAGTGGCACAAAACAAGCAGGTAAAAAATACCGGTTTGTTTGAAACAGCAGCCAGCTATGCTTCTTACATGATAAAAGATTATGCATCGGCCAAACAATATGCTGCTGCTGCCGAAAAATTAAACTTAACGCCTAAAGTAAAAGATCAGCTTTACTTAACTAATTTACTTATTACCATCAGCCAGGCAAATAAAATTGATGCCAAATTTGAAGAAGCGTTATTACCATCTTTACAATGGCTGGAAGAAAAAATAAAATCAGAAAAACCTGTTACGGTAGATTATTGGCAGATACAACAATGGCGTACCATCTACCGCAATCTTATGAGTGAGGTTATTGCTAAGCGTTATCATGAGCAGGGCAACCTGGCAAAAGAAGCTTTATGTATTGGCGCTGCTGATTTTGTAATGAAATCAAAAGAAGATTATTATATAGCTTATGAAGGCATTAATTTTTTAAGGAATAAAATGATGAGTGCCGATGTTGAAAAATTATATTCGCTTTTGGATGAAAAACAACCTTCAAAATTTGAACATTATTTATTTACCCATAACGCCGTTACAAAAAAGGCCGTAATTGATTTTGCCGGCACTTCTTATTTGAGGGATTATGATTATGCCAAAGCTATAGATTGGTTTAAAAAATCAACTGATAAATCAGTCATCAATAAAAATCCATTTGCAGATTTACTGTACGACCGAGAAAGCCAAAAACCAGCAGAAAAAAAATTCAGCACCAGCAAACTTGTATTTGCACAGGAAATGTTGAAACTTGAGAAAGAGATCACTCAACCGGCTATTGCTGCTAAAAGTTATTACAAAATGGCATTAGGCTTATATAATATTACTTATTATGGCCACACCTGGGAGCTGGTACAATATTACCGAAGTGGAAGCGATGGGTATGCTTTACCTAAAAATGCAACCGAATTTGAAAAAGAATATTACGGTGCTTATAAAGCGCAGGCATATTTTGAAAAAGCCATGAATGCATCTACAGATAAAAACTTTAAAGCCCGTTGTTTATTTATGATGGCTAAATGCGCTCAAAAACAGGTTCATCAACCACAGTATGATGAATACCTAACCGATTGGAACCAATATGATGAAGCTATGAAAAGCTATTGGCCGTTGTTTAAAAAGAATAAATATTTTCCGCAATTTATAAAAGATTATAGCGCCACTCCTTTTTATAAAGAAGCTTTTAGCAGTTGCAGTTATTTGAGGGATTTTGTGAAGAAACGATAACATCATTTAAAAGTAATAAATAAAAAAAACGCCACTCAGTTGAGTGGCGTCGTTTTTATGTTCGTGCTTAATCAAACCTAATTATTAACTACAGCCCATGCTGTTTCCGCAATTTAAACACTTGTAACAAGTGCCGCTGCGAACTGTAATATGCCCACAGGTGTTACATGCCGGCGCATCGCTTTGCATGCTTTTGGCTGCTGCATTTACTGCATCCATGCCTTCTGTTTTTTTATGTACAGTGCGGTGATGAGCTTTTGCTGGCGCTGTTTCTGTTGAACCTTTTGCGCCGCCGATAACCCTTACTTCGCTAAGCTCTGGTTTGCGGTCGCCAATGGTTGGTGTGTTTTCGTCCCACTCTTCATTGCCCATATTTTGTAATTCTGGCTTATCCAATACATGTACCAGGTCGTTGCGGCCAAGGTATTCATACGCCAATGAACGGAAGATAAAATCTATAATAGAAGTGGCGCTTTTTATATTTGGATGATCAACCATACCAGCCGGTTCAAAACGGGTGAACACAAACTTTTCTACATATTCTTCCAACGGAACACCATATTGCAAACCTATTGAAATGGCAATGGCAAAACAGTTTAGCATACTACGCATAGTTGCTCCTTCTTTGGCCATATCAATAAATATTTCACCTAAAGTTCCGTCGTTATATTCGCCAGTTCGTAAGAATAATGCTTGTCCGTTTATTTTTGCTTTTTGTGTAAAGCCACGGCGCTTGGCAGGCAGCGACCTTCTTTCAACAATCATGGCTAACTGGCGCTTTAATGTTGTATCGGCGCTGTTTTGTACCCGTTTGTTCATTTCATCTAGCAAATCATCTATAGTTAGTTTACCCATATCAACCATGCTGCTGATATCGGCAGCCAGTGCAGCCGCATTATCTTCGCTGATGGGTTCATCCAATTTCTTTTTCTTATCGCTTTTGTTGCTTAATGGTTGCGATAACTTAGAACCATCACGATATAAGGCACATGCCTTTAAACCAAGCTCCCAGCTAAGCCTGTACGAATCGGCTATATCTTCTTTTGTGGCTTCGTTTGGCAGATTAATGGTTTTTGAAATTGCGCCACTTAAAAAAGGTTGTGCTGCACCCATCATACGAATATGCCCGTGTGCATGAATATAGCGTTCACCAATTTGGCCGCATTTATTTGCACAATCAAAAACTGCAAGATGTTCTTCTTTTAAATAAGGAGCACCTTCCACCGTCATGGTGCCACATATATATATATTGGCTGCATCAATTTCATCTTCATTAAAACCAAGTGCTTCCAGTAAATTCCATGTATAATCGTTGTATTGCTCTGGTTTAAAGCCCAAACGCTCTAAGCAAGTTTCGCCTAATGTATAAGTATTAAAAACAAACCCAATTTCAAAAGCAGCGCCTAAAACTTTGTTCAATTTATCAATATCTTCTTGTATAAAACCTTTTTCTAAAAGTGTTTTGGAATTGATGAACGGAGCTTTATCTAAAGAAGCATGTCCTTTTGCATACGCAACTATCTCATCAATTTCATTTTCGTTGTATTTTAAATTACGCAATGCTTGTGGCACACTTTGGTTGATGATTTTAAAATAACCTCCACCGCTTAATTTTTTAAATTTAACCAAAGCAAAATCAGGTTCTACGCCTGTGGTATCGCAATCCATTACTAAACCGATGGTTCCTGTTGGTGCAATTACTGTTGTTTGTGCATTGCGGTAACCGTATTTCTCTCCCATCTGTACGGCATCATCCCAGGCTTTAGTGGCAGCTTTTAATAAATAATCGGGGCAATATTTTGCATTGATGCCTTGTGGTTTTATTTGAATACCTTCATAGGCATCGGCTGCATCATAAGCAGCTGCACGATGGTTACGCATAACACGTAACATGTGTTCTTTATTTTCTTCGTACTTATCAAAAGCACCTAACAAACTGGCAAGTTCTGCAGATGTTTTGTAAGATATGCCAGTCATTATTGCTGTAATGGTTCCTGCTATTCCTCTTGCTTCTTCACTATCGTATGGAATGCCGCTTACCATTAACATAGAACCCAGGTTTGCAAACCCTAAACCCAGTGTTCGGTAGTCGTAAGAAAGTTGTGCAACTTCTTTTGATGGAAACTGCGCCATCAAAACAGATATTTCCAATACAACTGTCCATAGGCGGCAGGTATGTTCAAAACCATCTATATTAAATGTATTGCTTTGCTCATCAAAAAAACGACGCAGGTTAACGCTGGCCAGGTTACAAGCAGTGTTATCTAAAAACATATATTCGCTGCATGGGTTCGATGCCCTGATAGGGCCACCCTCGGGGCAGGTATGCCATTCGTTAATAGTAGTATCGTATTGCGTTCCTGGATCGGCACAACGCCATGCTGCATAGGTGATGTCTTCCCATAATTTTTTCGCTTCTACCTTTTTCATCACTCTGCCATCACTTCTTCCTTTTAGTTCCCACTCACCGCCTTCATCTAAAATATTAAAGAATTCGTTGGGTATGCGTATTGAGTTATTGCTGTTTTGTCCACTTACGGTTCTATAGGCTTCGCCTTCATAGTCGCTTGAATAACCTGCAGCAATTAATGCAGCTACTTTATCTTCTTCTTCAACTTTCCAGTTAATGAATTTTTCTATTTCGGGATGATCCAAATCCAGGCAAACCATTTTTGCTGCTCTTCTTGTAGTGCCACCACTTTTAATGGCACCTGCTGCACGGTCGCCAATTTTTAAAAAGCTCATTAGTCCGCTTGATGTTCCTCCGCCACTTAACTTTTCGCCTTCGCCACGTATGCTGCTGAAGTTGGTACCAACACCGCTTCCATATTTAAAAATCCTTGCTTCCCTTACCCAAAGATCCATAATACCTCCTTCGTTAACAAGATCGTCGTTAACACTTAAAATAAAACAGGCATGTGGTTGAGGACGTTCATAAGCATTGGCCGATTTTTTTAACTGGCCG
>DAOLYC010000155.1:0-5936 GCA_035425605.1 Ferruginibacter sp. | reverse complement strand
TTGCAGAATCTTTACGAAGCCATATTAAACACCAAAATGGACCGTCGAAATTTTCGCAAAAAGTTTTTTGCTATGGATTTTTTAATTGATTTAGGCGAAATGGAAAATGATGTGCCGCATCGGCCGGGTAAATTATACAAATTTAATTTTGATAAATACGCCAGAAAAAAGAAAAAATGGATAGGTATAGATTTTTAATTACCAAAATCTATCATATAGTCAATTTAAAATCAATTTCTGCATAAAAAAGTTTAACAAAAAAATGATATTAGCAGAAAATGCTTTACTTTGCGTAAGTTTTACACGATAATAAAAATTTTGATTGCATACTTAAAAACAAAAAGCTTGTACTATGAGAAAAATTCCTATTAAAATTTTTCAGGTTTTGCTGCTTTCTTCTTCTTTGCTGCTATTATCCACTGCAGCAATCTGCCAGAATAAGGTAACCGGTAAAGTAACTGATTCAAAAGACGGCACACCCGTAGTTGGTGTAACCGTAACAGTAAAAGGCACAAAAAATGCTACTCAAACTGATGGTAATGGTGTTTACCAGATAAATGCCGCTCCAACAGCCTCCCTTGTATTTACTTCTGTTGGTTACAGTAACCAGGAAATAAAAATTGGAGGCGCTTCGGTAGTAAATGTAAATTTTGTAAAAGCCAACCAACAATTAGATGAACTGGTAGTAGTTGCTTATGGCACCAGGCGTAAAGGCGACCTAACCGGTTCTGTTACTTCTGTAACGGCCAAAGATTTTCAAAAAGGTGTGGTAAACTCATCTGAGCAATTATTGCAAGGTAAAGTTGCCGGCCTTGAAGTTACAAATGGAGGTGGTTCTCCGGGTGGTGGAAGTCGTATCCGTATCAGGGGTGGCGCTTCATTAAATGCCAGTAACGATCCATTATTGGTTATTGATGGTGTACCTGTAGAAGGTAATGGTATTTCTGGTTCATCTAACTTATTAAACAGTATCAACCCCAACGATATTGAAAGTATGAGTGTATTAAAAGATGCATCTGCCACAGCATTATATGGTTCAAGAGCATCAAACGGAGTACTCATTATTACTACTAAAAAAGGTAATAAGGGTAAAGTGAGGTTTAACTTCAATACGCAATTATCATCAGGTATTGTTGGTAAAACTGTAAAAGTACTTTCCGGCGATGAAGTGAGAGCCATCATTAATGCAGATGCTGTAAACAGAGGAGATAACACCTATAAGGATTTACTGGGCACAGCCAATACCGACTGGCAAAAAGAAATATACAGGCCTGCATTTGGATGGGATAACAACATTAGTGCAAGCGGTGCTTTAAAAAATATTCCTTTTAGAATATCGGCAGGGTTTTTAACACAGGATGGAATTTTAAAGACAGATAATTTTAAACGATTCAGCGGTTCTCTAAATTTATCTCCTAAATTTTTTGATGACCATTTAAGTGTGAATATTGCTTTAAAAGCAAGCAACACAAAAAATCATTTTGCTGATGGTGGTGCAATTGGTTCTGCTATTGCATTCGACCCCACTCAACCTGTTAATGGAACTTCAGGAAAATTTGGTAACTATTACGAATGGCTGGATGGCAGTGGCAATCTTATTGACCTGGCTACCCGTAATCCGGTTGCCTTATTAAACTTAAGAGATAACCGGTCAAGTGTAAACCGAATAATTGGAAATGTACAGTTAGATTATAAGTTGCATTGGTTACCCGATCTTCATGTACTTGTTAACCTGGGTATTGATAATGCAAAAGGCAGTGGCAATGATAATACAGATTCTTTGCTGGCTACAAATTATAAAACAGGAGGCCGTAAAGTGTATTATGAACAAGGGAAGAAAAATACCATTGCCGATGTTCAACTTTTTTATACAAAAGATTTAAAAAAATTAAATACCAAGTTAGATGTTTTAGTTGGGCATAGCTACCAGGATTTTATTACCAATGTAAAGAATTTTGCAGCTTTCAGTTACCGGCCAATTGCCGACCCCACAAAACCTTTGTTGATAGATACCATTGAAAATTCGCAACCTACTTTTTTAACAGACAAGCCTGAATACAGGTTAGAGTCGTACCTAGGAAGAGTAAATTTAACCATTGCAAATAAATATCTAATAACTGCATCATTAAGAAGAGATGCCAGTTCAAAATTTTCGAAAGATAACAGGGTTGGTTACTTCCCTGCAGTAGCAGTAGCCTGGAGGTTGAAAAATGAATTTTTTAAATCGGTACATGCAATAAGCGATTTAAAATTCAGGTTTGGCTGGGGCTCTACAGGTCAACAGGATGGCATACCCTATTATTCATACCTGCCCTATTATTCTCAAAGTTCTGCATCAGCACAATACCAGTTTGGCAATACTTTTTATAGTTTCTTAAGGCCTTCTGCTTATGATCCTAACAGAAAATGGGAGACAACAACTACTACTAACCTGGGCCTTGATTTCGGTTTTGCCAATAATAGGATTTCAGGTTCTGTTGATTACTATTATAAAAAAACAAAAGATCTGTTAAGTGTTGTACCGGTTGCACCAGGTGCAAATTTCGATATTCAATTATTAACCAACGTTGGTAATATGGAAAATAAAGGTGTTGAATTTACATTAAATACAACACCCATAAAAAAGAACAACCTTATCTGGGATTTTGGCTTTAATGTTACTTACAATACAAGAGAAATTACAAACCTTTTGAAACAGGAAGATCCAAATTTTAAAGGAATTGAAGTAAGTGGCATATCTGGTGGTACTGGAAATAATATCGGAAGGTTTAATGTGGGTTACAGTCCGTTTGCATATTATGTGTACAAACAAGTGTACGATGCTTCTACAGGTAAGCCAATTGAAGGTTTATACGAAGATTTAAACCGTGATGGAAGTATTGATGAAAACGACCGTTACTATTACAAAAAACCTGCAGCAGATGTATTTTTTGGCATTAATACCCAGGTAACATTTAAAAAATTCTCTTTGGGAATTGCAGGTCATGGAGCATTGGGAACATACTTGTATAACAACTTTAATTCTAATAACGGTGTATTACGGCAGGTAAAAAATCCAATCGTATTTATAGGTAATGCATCTGCAAATTATTTACAAACAGGTTTTTCTAACAACCAATACCTGTCTGATTACTATATCGAAAATGCTTCTTTCTTCAGGTTAGATAATATAAACCTGGGTTATAATGTTGGTAAGATATTAAACAATAAAGCAAGCTTACGTGTAGCAGCAAGCATACAAAATGTATTTGTAATATCAAAGTACAAAGGTCTTGATCCTGAAAATTCAAATGATACTGGTGTAGATAACAATATTTATCCCAGGCCACGTACATTTTCATTGGGCTTTAATTTAGATTTTTAATTTATTAAATAACGATTGATATGAAAAATAAACTAATTAAATATGTAGCAGGCTTGCTGGTAATAACTATGGCAGTAAGTTCATGTGCAAAAAAGTTGGACTTATACCCAACCAACGACCTAACGCCGGAAAAAGCGTATTCAACGGCTGCCGGATATAAGAGCGTGCTGGCAAAAATTTATGGCACACTTAGCATTACAGGAAATGCTGGCCCCGCCGGTAATCCCGATATAAGTGGAGGATTGGATGAAGGATCGCAAGTGGCATTTATAAGAATGTTTTTTAATTGCCAGGAATTGCCTACCGATGAAGCTATTGTTGCATGGAACGATCAAACCATTCATGACTTTCATAATTTAAAATTTACAAGCGGCGATCCTTTTCTAAAAGGTATTTATGCACGACCTATTTATAATATTACATTAATAAATGAATACTTAAGAGAAAGCACTGATGCTAAACTTGCTGAACGGGGTATTACCGGAACAGATGCAGATGATATAAAAAAATCAGTAGCTGAAGTTCGTTTTTTACGTGCCTTTAATTACTGGGTAATGATGGATCTGTTTGGTAAATCAACATTTATAACTGAAAATGATCAAATTGGCACCAATCTACCTAAAGAAATCAACCGTGAAGATCTGTTTAATTATATTGAAAGCGAATTGAAAGCGATTGATGGCGACCTGGCGCCTGCCAGAACAATTGAATATGGCAGGGTTGATCAGGGTGCCGACTGGGCTTTACTGGCACGCATGTATTTGAATGCAGGTGTTTATACAGGAACTACAAAATATACTGAAGCCATTACTTATGCAAAAAAAGTGATTGATGCAGGTTATACTTTATACCCCGGTTATACAAGGGTGTTTATGGCCGATAACGATAAAGCAAAAAATGAATTTATGTTTGTGATAAATTGTGATGGGTCAAAAACACAAGCTTATGGCAACACTACATTTTTTGTACATGCTGCCAGTGGTGGCGATTATCCAGAATATGGAGTTGGTGGCGGATGGAGTGGATACCGCTCTACTGCTGCTCATGTAAATCTTTTTGCCGACATGACTGGCGCAACAGATCAACGAGCCTTGTTTACAACTTCAAAATATGGCACTAGCCCGGCCCAGTTAATTATTACCGATGTAGGTAATTTTGACCAGGGCCCTCATGTAAAAAAATATATAAATATCCGTTCAGATGGAGGACCTGTTTCTGATACTAAAAAAGATTTTGTTGATATAGATTTTCCGGTTTTTCGCTTATCTGAAATGTACTTCATTTATGCCGAAGCAGTTTTACGTGGCGGTACTGGTGGCGATGCCGCAACTGCATTATCTTATATGAATTTGATAAGAGAAAGAGCTTATGGAAATACATCCGGCAATATTACTTCTGGCCAGTTAACCTTACAGTATATTCTTAATGAAAGAGGAAGAGAATTATATTGGGAAGGGCATCGCCGTACAGACTTAGTTAGGTATGGCCTGCTAACTACCGGCAATTATTTATGGCCATGGAAAGGAGGTATTTCAAGTGGTACAGCAGTAGATTCAAAATACAATTTATTTCCTATACCTGCATCTAATTTAGTTGCTAACCCTAACCTAACACAAAACCCAGGCTATTAATCAGAAAAAATAAAAATTGTTTTTTATGAAAAATATTTTAAAATCATTATTAAGCCTTGTAGCAGTTACAGCTATCCTGTTGTCTTGTAAAAAAGATGAAAACAAGGTTTATTATCAAGGTGGCACAAACCCGGTTCTTTCTGTTTCATCTACAGCTGCAATGGTTCTTTTAAAAATTAATAAAGATAACCCTGCAGTTACTTTCAATTGGACCAATCCAAATTATGTATTTAATACAGGTGCCAGCTCTCAAACTGTTTCCTACGTATTGCAGGTAGATACTGCCGGATCTAATTTCAGTAATTCAAGAATACAGGAAAAAGCCATCAGCGCAAATTTATCTGTTACACTTACTGTAAAAGAACTGAATACATTTTTAACTAAAATGGAATTGCAATACAACCAATCACACCAAATGCAGTTTAGGATAAAATCAACTTTAGGTAATGGTAGCGTTCCTTTGTATTCAAATGTGCTTACATTATCTGTTACCAACTATCTTGATTTTGTTGTAGAGCCACCCGGCACCGAAGCTAACTTATATCTTGATGGAAATTTATGGGTTGTTGGCGATGCAGTTGCTTCTGGCTGGACCAATCCTTTACCACCTCCTTATGATGTAACTCAAAAAATTGGAAGGGCCACACCAACCGATGTATTGCATTATATAGGTACCATTACTTTTAATGCAACCGGTGGTTATAAATTAATTCAAATTCAAGGCGACTGGAGTACACAATATCATGCATTGGATGGTACAGCTAAATTATTTGGAGATTTTGAGAAAAAAGATTCAGACCCTCAATTTCCATCACCAGGTGCTGGTAATTATAAAATAGAAATAAACTTTCAAACAGGCACATATACGCTAACAAAATTATAAGTAAACACGATTGCCAAAAACGCTAAATAATTTTTTATGAAAAATATTTTAAAACTTC
>DAOLYC010000154.1:0-5969 GCA_035425605.1 Ferruginibacter sp. | reverse complement strand
GTACCACGCATTCAGCACCTTTTCGAGCGCATTGGTTGTTTTACCCATAGCCGATATAATGATGAGTAATTTTTGCCCTTTGAACGAATCAATAATGCGCCCGGTATTTTGTATCCGCTCAATAGAATTGATACTGGCTCCGCCAAATTTAAAAACCTTCATATCATATACCAATTTACCTGTTGCTTATGTTACAAATCTTAATCATCAAATTAAAAAATCATCAACTTCAATCGCTTTAGCCTGGCCAAGTTATTGTTTATTGCTTATTTTTGGTTGCAAATTTAACCTTCATTAGTTTCTACACAAAAACTAAATACATTGCTTATGAATATTAATCGTAGAATACAAACCTTAGATGAATTTACCATTCAGCAGATGAGGGATTTTCCTCACGCAACCGGTGAACTGGCGGGCCTTTTAAGAGATTTAGGACTGGCAGCAAAAAGGGTTAACCAGGAAGTTAATAAAGCCGGACTGGTAGATATTTTGGGCGACGATGGCAGTATAAATGTTCAGGGCGAAGAAGTAAAAAAACTGGATGTTTATGCCAATAACCAGTTTATGGGTGTATTGCAGCATGGTATTAGTTGTGCCGGTATAGGAAGTGAAGAATTGGACGATATTGTAGTATTTGATGACCCGGTTAGCAATAAAAGTAAATATGTTTGCCTGTTCGATCCCCTGGATGGGAGCAGTAATATTGATGTAAATGTTTCTATAGGTACTATCTTCAGCGTGTTCAGGCGGGTAAGTGAACTGGGTAAACCAGCCACAAAAGAAGATTTTTTGCAACAGGGCAATAAACAGGTAGCGGCAGGTTATGTTATCTATGGATCATCAACCATGTTTGTATATGCAACAAGGCGTGGAGTAAATGGGTTTACATTAGATCCTGCCATTGGCGAATATTCATTAAGTCATCCCGATATTAAATGTCCCGATAAAGGAAAGATATACTCCGTAAATCATGGAAATTTTTTCAAATACGATGAAGGGGTTAAGCAATATATTACCGGCTGCCAGAAAAAAGATAAAACTAACGGTGGGCCTTACACCCAAAGATATATCGGTAGCATGGTTTCGGATGTACACCGCAATTTAATTAAAGGAGGAATTTTTATGTACCCCGGCACTACCGATAAACCAAAAGGTAAATTACGTTTGTTATACGAGTGCAACCCATTTGCTTTTATTGTTGAAAAAGCCGGAGGGTTAGCTACCAACGGAAAAATAAGGATACTTGATATTGAACCTACAGCTTTGCATGAACGTACACCTTTTTTTATTGGAAGTAAACTGATGATGGAAGAACTGGATAGATATATTAAAGGAGAAATAAAAGCAAAATGATGAAAACGATTATTAAGGTTGAAAACCTGGTAAAGAATTATGGCTCCTTTAATGCTGTAAAGGATATTTCTTTTGAAGTATATGAAGGCGAAATTTTTGGATTACTGGGACCTAATGGCGCAGGAAAATCTACCACGCTGGAGATAATGGAAACGCTTCGTGATAAAACTAGCGGCACAGTTACTATTTGCGGTTATAACCTGGAGAAGGAACCGGATAATATAAAGAAAGTGATTGGTGTACAATTACAAACATCGGGTTATTACCCCGGCCTAACCTTGCTTGAACTGATTGATTTATTTGCAGGATTATATAACCAGGATGTGGACCCGATAGCTTTATTGAAAATTGTAAACCTGGTAGATAAGGCAAAGAATAAATATAAAGAGATGAGCGGTGGGCAAAAACAACGATTTTCCATAGCCACCACTTTAATAAACAAGCCTAAGATTATTTTTTTAGATGAACCCACTACAGGCCTTGATCCACAGGCCAGGCGCAATTTATGGGAATTGATAAAAAACATAAGGTCGCAAGGCACCACAGTAATTATTACCACACATTATATGGATGAGGCTGAACAATTATGCGACCGCATAGCTATAATGGACGAAGGAAAAATCATTTCATTAGACAGCCCCGATAAAATGATTGATGATTTGGTAAACAGTGGTTTTGAAAGACCAAAGCAGGTAAAAGCTGCTAACCTGGAAGACGTTTTCATACATTTAACAGGCAAGGAAATACGGGATGAATAAAAAAGCCGTTTATTTGCAATTCAGAAATCAAAAAATAAATAATGATGAAAAAAGTATTACTAAGTTTTGTGGCTTTGTTAGCGTTAGCAATATCCGTATCTGCACAAAAAACAACAAAAACAACTGCAAAACCAGCAGCTAAATCAACCGTTAAAAATTCGGCAAATACGCCGGTTTTTAAAAACCTTATTGATAGCTTTAGCTATGCAGCAGGTTTTAATGTGGCAACCAATATGCAGGCACAGGGAATTAATAAATTAAATACAGCTATGATGTTGAAAGGACTTGATGACGTATTTAAGAAAAATGAACCTTTAATGACACAGGAAGTGATTAACACTTGTATGCAGCAACAGTTAGAAATTTTTAATAAAGAAAAAACTGTTAAAGAATTAGCCGAAGGCAATGCTTTTTTAGAAACAAATAAAAAACGTACGGGTGTTATTACATTACCCAGTGGTTTGCAGTATGAAATTATTAAGAATGGCGATGCCAATTCCAAAATGCCTAAAGCAATTGATACTGTTGTGGTAAATTATATTGGCAAATTTATAGATGGAAAAGAATTTGAAAACTCCATCAAAAGTGGAAAAACTGCAGCATTCCCACTTAGTAATATGATTAAAGGCTGGGTTGAAGTATTACAGTTAATGCATATTGGCGATCATTGGAGAACCTTTATACCAAGCGAACTTGCTTTTGGCCCAAATGGTAGTGGTCAGGTGATACCACCGAATGCAGTTTTAATATTTGACATTATGCTGGAAGATGTAAGACCTGCTGTTGCTAAAACAGGAAACTGATGCATGAAAATTTAAAATACCCGATTGGGAAATATATTGTTCAGCCATTCTCCAATACATTATTTGCAGAATGGCTGATTGATATTAAAAACCTTCCTCAGCATTTAGAGAATGCCGTGCTTAACCTGGATGAAGTTCAGTTGGATACAGCATATAGGGAAGACGGATGGACAATTAAGCAGGTTGTACACCATGTAGCCGATAGCCACATGAATGCATACATACGGTTTAAACTGGGACTTACCGAAGATAACCCTACCATAAAACCTTATGATGAAGCGGCCTGGGCTTTGTTGAGTGATACAAAAAATCTGCCCATCAATATTTCATTAACATTGTTGCACAGCTTGCACATTCGCTTTTACGAGCTTTTAAAGAATATGACCGTTGACGACATGGATAGAACTATTTTTCATCCTGACCATAAAAAACAATTTACACTTTGGGAACTGCTGGGCATGTATGCCTGGCATGGTAAACATCACACGGCACATATAACTTCTCTAAGAGAAAGAATGAATTGGTAAACAATTAAACCTTCTTAAATGAACTGGAAAAAACTTTCATCGGAGTATATAAACAAACACATGTTTTTTACTGCCCGTAAAGATGTTTGTGAAATGCCAAATGGTAAGATTGTTGATGAATATTATGTAGTGGAACTACCCACTTCTGTTTGTGCACTGGCCATTACCAAAAATAATGAAGTGATACTTGCCGAACAATACCGCCATCCCCTGGAAGAAACCATTATTGAAATACCCGGAGGGTTTGTAGATGTAGGAGAATCTACTGCTACTGCTATTGCCAGGGAATTACTGGAAGAAACAGGTTATAATTTTTCTGATTACATATATGTAGGCAGGGTAGCAGCCAACCCCGGTGTTTTAAATAATTATACCGACTTATACCTGGCCACCGGCGGTAAAAAAGTAGCTTCACAAAATTTAGATGCTAACGAAGAAATTAAAATAAAACTTTTGCCTCTTGAAACTGTAAGGCAGATGCTTATGAATAATGAAATTAAACAGGCTTTGCATGTGAGCTGTTTATTTTATGCTTTTAATAAATTGGATAATATATAAACTCACTGATATCAGTCAATTATTTTTTTACTAAATAAATCTGTATCAACTTCGGCAATTAAAAATACACTTCCACAAACAATTACGGTATCATTGGCAGTTGCGGCATTCTTTGCAGCCAGTATTGCGTTGTTTACATCATCATAACTGCAGCCATTTAAGTTATACATTGCTGCTTTTTCTTTTAACAGTTGATGAGGCATAGCCCTTTCGGTATGGGCATTGCTGAAATAATAATTGGCATTTTGTGGCAATAAGGAAAGTACTTTATTTATATCTTTATCTTTTACCATGCCCATAATTATATGTAATTGCGATGACGAAGTGCTTACTAAAAGCAATTGCTCTAATAATTGTTTTATCCCATCTTCATTATGTGCAACATCAAGTATGATACTTGGTTGCTCAGCAATTACATCCCACCTTCCAAATAACCCGGTTAAAGTTTTAACATTTTTTAGTGCATACTTTTCTGCTTCGTTTTTTATTGCAAACCCCTGTTGCATCAAAATTGCTTCAGCACACAAAACGGTTTTTAAGTTTTTGGTTTGATACATTCCATTCAATCCACATTCAAAAGTTTCGGTGATATTGTGCTGAATGTTTTTAACATCGCAGGTTAGTAAAGTTGTAGTGTAATTAATATTTGAAACTGTATATTCATCTTGTGCAAAATAAATGAGTGCATTTTCTTTTTTTGCTTTGTTGATGAAAATATCTTTTGTTTGCGGAAGGTATTCACCAATAACTACAGGCACAGCATTTTTTATGATGCCTGCTTTTTCTGCAGCAATTTTTTCAAGTGTATCGCCAAGCAGGTTAGTGTGGTCGTAACCGATATTGGTAATGACAGAAAGTATTGGAGTGATGATATTCGTACTATCTAGCCTGCCGCCAAGCCCTGTTTCAATTACAGCAATATCAACTTTTTCTGTGGCAAAAAAATCAAATGCCATGGCTACGGTAAGTTCAAAAAAAGAAGGATTTATTTTTTCTGAAATTGCTTTTGTTTTTTCTACAAAATCAATAACAAATCCTTCGTCAATCATTTGACCGTTTATTTTTATACGCTCTCTAAAATCTTTTAAGTGCGGCGAAGTGTAAAGGCCTGTTTTATACCCGGCTTTTTGCAAAATCGCTGCCAGCATGTGGCTGGTGCTGCCTTTGCCATTGGTGCCGGCAATATGTATGCTTTTAAATTTAGTTTGTGGGTTTTTAATTGCATCACACAGGGTAATGGTATTATCAAGATTTGCTTTGTAGGCTGATGCACCAATGCGGCTGAACATGGGTAATTGTGCATAGAGGTATTCAATCGTTTGCCGGTATGTCATTGGTTGTAAGATGTTCTATAAAATAATTGAACAAATGTAGTAAATGAAAAAGAATGCAATGCGATGTGAGAATACACTACAATAAAAATTTGGTATGAATTTTAAATTAGAAAAGGGTAGATAATGTTACGACCAAAAAATATTACAGAACCTGTTGAAAATGATTTATTGAACCCTGAAATTAAACGGAACGGTTACAAATGATTCGTGATCTGCTTTATTGAATTCTATATTGGGCAAATAACCCCTGATGGCGGTAGCATATTTTCCATCAACACTGGTTGAACCTTTATCAAAGCCTACAAATGTACCACGGCCTGCAGGCGAAACTTTTATACGGGCAAATATAGTTGCTCGTGGAAGGTCGCCCATGAAAATATAATTATTGTTAATTATTCTGTCGCCTTTTGTAACTTTTAATCTACCGCCATCAGTTTTACCGCCGGGGTTATTTCCATAGCTGTCGGGTTTGCCATTTGGGCTACCGGCATCGCCTTTGCCGCCGGGTTTATTACCTTCGTATTTGTAGCCATTATCTTCGTTGGCGCCATTGCCTGTGCCACCTTTAGGGCCATTGTAACCGGCAATCTTAGGCTTTCGTGGTTTTGGTACAGGTGTTTCAACGGTTGAATTTGT
>DAOLYC010000153.1:0-6022 GCA_035425605.1 Ferruginibacter sp. | reverse complement strand
TAATCCTTCTGCATTAACCAATTCCTGTATCCGAATAAATCCATCCAATATAGCTTCGGGTCTTGGTGGGCAACCGGGTACATATACATCTACAGGAATAACCTGATCAATACCTTGTAAAACCGAATACGTATCAAATATACCGCCTGATGATGCACAGGCGCCAACTGCCATCACCCACCGTGGTTCTGCCATTTGCAGATAAACCTGCCGCAAAACGGGACCCATTTTTTTTGCTATGGTACCCATCACCATTATAAGATCGCATTGACGTGGAGAAAAACTCATCCTTTCGGCACCAAACCTGGCTAAGTCATAATGACTGGCTGCAGTTGCCATAAATTCTATACCACAGCAACTTGTTGCATAAGGTAAAGGCCATATTGAATTTTTACGGGCAAGACTTACCACTTTTTCCAGGTTGGTTGCCATAAACCCCTCTCCCATATATCCTTCGGGAATACCTTCAAACTTTACATGTGTATTATATTGTACCGGACGACTCATTAATTATTATTGTAAATTTTTAAACCAATATTTCTTATTCTTCCCACTTTAATGCTCCTTTTTTAAAAATATAAACCAGGCCTGTAATAAATAATGTAACAAAAATAATTACAGCCAAAAAACCTCCCCAGCCCAGCTCCCTGAAATTTACTGCATAAGGATAAAAGAAAATCACTTCCACATCAAACAACACAAATAAGATGGCTACTAAAAAATATTTAATTGCTACGGGCTGACGTGCATTTCCTTTTATTTCAATTCCGCTTTCAAAATTCTGCAACTTATCATTTGTTATTCTTTTAGGCCCCAGGAAGTTTGATCCTGCAATTATTGCTGCTACCAGTCCAATGGCAAAAATTAACTGTAGGCCTATGGGTAAATAGTTTGCGGCGCTATTTATTTCTGTTGCTTGTAAAAAATATAGATGCATAATTTGTAAACTGTTTACGTATGCAAAAATACGGTAGCAAAATCAATAATCAATAGTTATATAAAACAAAACCTGTTATCAATTCGATAACAGGTTTTCAGATAATTTTATATTTATATCTACTTATTTTTTCTTGGGCGATGTAGGTGCTTGCGATTTCTTTGCAGCCTGCTTGACCGGTGCATTAGGATCTGTTTTTAAAATAAATTCTTTATTTGAGATTAAGGATTCATCTGTAGGATCTAAAGCCAGGGCTTTGTTTACATATAAAAGAGCAGAGTCTTTATCTTTTTTCACATTAAAATAATATCCTACAAAGAATTTATATGCAACTTTAAGCCTGGTGATGGTTGAAGATTTGCTGGTATCTTTTTCGCCTATTTCGATAGTTTTATTAAAATAAGGAATTGCTAAACCTAATGTACCTGTAGAATCTATTACAGAATAACCGTTACCCAACATATAATATCCTAAGATATCATCGGGATATTTTTCGGTATATAATGTAAAGTACCTGTTTGATGAGTCGTACTTATCTGCCAGGTAAAAATTATAGCCGGCATTAAACAAATCTACATTACTGTAGTTGGGTTTTAAGGCAATTACTCTACCATAAAGATTTCCGGCCCCAGCATAATTTTTATTTTTTAAATATTCGCCGGCCAGCCATTTTAAATACCCAGCTTTATTAGAATTTATTGAATCTAAAGCAACTGCCTTGTCAATATACTCGGCTACTTTAGCTTCATTACCAGGGAAACCCCATAAAACACTTGCATAGGTTGCAAAGTCACGGGGGCCTATTTTAGCAGGTTTTTGTGTTTGAAAATATTTTTCAAATGCATTTTTTGCAGCAATGGTATCGCCCAGTTTAACGGCTGAGTATGCTTTTAAACCATATAAATTAGGATAAGGTGTTGCACTTGCACTGATACAATTATCACTTGAAGTTAGCGCTTCGGCAAATAGCCCCTGGGCAAATTTCATTTGTGCATTTAGGAAGCAGGCATTGGTTTCATCGCTACCTTTTGCACCCAGGTATTTATCAAGATAGGCAGCAGACTTTACCACATCAGTTTCATAAAAATATTGATGCAGAATCCAGTAAACCTTTGTATAATTAGGATCCATAGCAATTGCATCGTTATAATATTTTAAGTAAAGCGATTCCTGGGTGGTGCCTTGTGATTGATAGATTCTGCCCAACCGAAATGCGGCCCTTGCATAATTTGGATCCATCTTCATGGCTTCCTGGTAACATTGCTGGGCATTACCGCCATCACCAATTTTGCGGTAAGCATCGCCTAAATCGGTCATTACTTTAGCATCTTTAAATTTTTTTGTCTCGGTGGCTTGTTTTAGCTTTTCAATTGCATAGGCTGCATCTCCAAATTTCGAATCAAAATCGCCATTAGCAAAACCTACAGCATCCAGCACTTCAACATTATTTTTACCACTCAAACTTAAGGCTGTTTCAAAATGGTTACGGGCTTCGGCTGTTTTACCTTCAAGTAATTCTATATGTCCCATACCTGCATTTAATAAGGCACTGTTGGGGTTTGCTGATAATGCTTTTTGGTAAATGGCTTTTGCCCCTTCAATATCTTTATCTTCATCGGGTGCAATTAATGTTTGTCCAAGCCAATATTCCGCCTGATCATTATTAGGGTTAGCATTTAAAAGTTGCTGAAAAACATTTTTAGCACTTATGTATTTATCATAGTATAAAAATTTTTTTCCGTCTTCAATTGTTTGTGCTTTACTGAAATTTACAGCCATTATGCTGCATACAAGAATAAGTGTAAATTTTAGGTGTTTCATCTTTGTTTGCTGTTTTAATCTTTACAATAATAATTAATTTTATAAAAAGCCTGTCGTTAAATTTCTGAAAATATCCTTTTTTTAGTCATTCATTTTTACTTTTCTTTTTTCAAAATCCATCCGGGATCCCAGGTATGCTCTTTTAAAAATAAGCTGCCCTCTTTCCTGTTCTAAGAAATTTACAAAACCCCTGCCAAGGCCGCTGTAATTTTCTTTAAGTATATAATACAAACCACGTACCAAAGGATACCGCCGTGTTAAAATGCTTGCCTGCATTGGTTTTACAAATGGATGATCAGTACAAACAGTACATTCAACGTAAGCAATTTTCACTTTCTTTAACATATTTACCTGTGCACTATCTTCAGGATTGCCTATCCAGCTTATACCTACTAAGCCTATCGCATTTTCTGTTTTGGCTACATAATCAATAACTTCCTGGCTGTTACTTACAGCCTGCACCACAGTGGTATCAAATTTTTTCCCTTTTAATATGCTGTCAATTGCAAATCGAACTGTACTGGTTGCATTCATCCCGTCAAAAACAATTTTTTGGTCCCTGTTTATTTGTCCCGTCATTTGCTTTTGTAACCTGTCAAGCGTAAACAAAGTATCATTGCTTTTACTGTTTACTAAAATAGTGATGGCATCATTGGCAATATTGTCCCATGCAGGGTTATATTTCAAAGTATCTAATAAATAGGCATCTTCATCATTAGTTAAACCACGGGTAACAATAATCATGCGGTTGAGCGTATCGGTAAATAAATCCTTAAAACAATCTGCCTCTGTTTTATACTGTGCAATTATATGTGCCTCCGGAAAAGTTTTTTCAAATACACTTATCTGTTCTTCAATTACAGGTTTAAAAGATTCATCTACACTAATATATATTGTACCGCTTTTAACCGTATCAATTTTTTCTTTTGCCTGGTTTTCACATGCCGGAAAAAAATTTAGAGTTAATAAGAAACAAATAACTACTTTATTTGTAAGCCGATTTATTTTTCTTTTCATCTATCTCTTAAATATTTTTTCTTAAATCCTCTGTATATCCTAAATAAGCCATAAATGATACATACTACTCCAAAAGCTTTAAAAGCACCTGAATCGTATTTCTCTGCAAGATCAAGACTGAATTTTTTTATAAAGATGATAAATACTCCCATTGCGGTCCACAATGCACCCATCCCATAATCCATAATGCTTCTCATTCTTATATACCCCTTTTCCCTGTCGTTCAATTGTTCTTTCTCAAATTCTTCTAAAGCCATTATTATTTTTTTTCAATAATTATTATCAAATACCGGACGGTGAAAATACTAAATTAATCTTTGACTTTTAGTTCTCCGATACAAACTTTACAGGAATGGTGTAATATACAGACACATCTTCGCCCTTTGATTTACCGGGATTCCAATTGGGCATTTTTTTCAAGACCCTTATCACTTCCTTGCTGTATGCTTCACCAGCATCTAAAACTGTATTAAAATTTTGCAACTTTCCATTGTATCCTACAACAAATCTTATACGCACATTTACTGTTTGCCCGTATTGTAATTCATCGGGTGTTTGTAAGTTTTTTTGTAAAAATTTCATTAATGCATTCATACCTCCAGGATAAGATGGCAACACATCTACTTCATCTTCATTATTAAGTTTGTTTTTATCAACTTTTGATACATCATCTTTTTCAATATCATTACCTGTATCAATCTTTACCGGTATTAAACCTGATGTTTTATCGGGAGTTTGTATGGTTACATTACCAATTCTATCATCGGGTTCTATTTCTTTTATTGAATCTGTTTTAACATTGTCGGGTACTATTTGAGTATTTCTTACAAACATTTTTTGTTTTACAGGTGTTATTTTTTTGTGAAGCAAAACTGCTTGCTTTTTTTCTTGCTGCTTTTTCTGTGGCGGCTTTACTGTATTATTTACTTTTACAATTTTAGTATCAGGTATTACATACGATGTAGTTTGAAACTTTTTTTTAGCAGGTATTAAAGTAAATGCCCAAAATGTGATAGAAATAATAAACATAAAGCCCAGGGCTGTTTTTAAACGCCCCTGGTAAAATTTACGCAGGTTATAAGCACCATATTCTTTATTACGGTTTTCGAAAACGATATCCAGGATATCACTTTTCATAATTAGTTTGCTGTTCATAATGGATGGTTTTGAAGTTGACTAAATAAAATCAAAACCGGCGCCGTGTTTGATAGTAAGATGTGATAGTTTACAAATTCCACAAAACGGTTTACCAATTGTATGTTGATATAAATAAATTACTACTGCTGTATGATTTTACAAGCCGCTAAAGGCTATCTGTTTATATTTGCAGCATGAAAATTTTAATGGTTTGCCTGGGTAATATTTGTAGAAGCCCGCTTGCAGAAGGCGTTTTACAGGATTTGGCTAAAAAAGCCGGGCTTAACTGGCAGGTGAATAGTGCAGGCACCAATGGCTACCATACAGGAGAGCCGCCACACCATTATAGTATAAAAGTGGCCAAACAAAATGGTATTGATATCAGTAAACAACGAAGCAGAAAATTTACTTCGGCAGATTTTGAGCAATATGACCTTATTTATGTTATGGCAGAAGATGTATTGGATGATATAAAAAGGATTGGCAGAAATAATTTTGTTTCAGAAAAAGTTAGATTATTTTTAGATGAATCATTTCCGGGACAATATAAAGATGTACCAGATCCCTGGTATGGAACCGAAAATGGTTACCACGATGTATTTGAAATTATAAACAATAACTGTAAAAACATTATTAAGAAGTACACAAACAAATAACTTACTATTCAAATTCACGACTATTGTTTATGAGTAATAAACCATCTATACCACAAGGCACCAGAGATTTTTCGGCATCAGTTGTTAGAAAACGTAATTACATTTTTTCTACCATAAAAGAGGTTTTTGAAATTTATAGTTTTGAACCACTGGAAACTCCTGCTATGGAAAACTTAGATACGCTGATGGGAAAATATGGTGAAGAAGGTGATAAACTTATTTTTAAAATACTTAACAACGGAATTAATAACGAAAAAAATATTGAAAAATCGAAAGCCGGTTTTGAGAAAATATTGCAAGGAAAAAATAGCAGTGATATTACAGAACGAGCTTTAAAATATGATCTTACCATTCCTTTTGCAAGGTATGTAGCAATGAATTATACAAAGCTTACATTTCCTTTACGCCGCTACCAGATACAGCCTGTATGGCGTGCCGATAGGCCGCAAAGAGG
>DAOLYC010000152.1:0-6032 GCA_035425605.1 Ferruginibacter sp. | reverse complement strand
TATGCTATCAATATAATACACCTGTCCTTTGTTAACTTTTAATTTTGCTTCCATCTTTTCCTCGTTAAGCTTTATGCTATCTAAATAAACCTGAGCAAACGGATAGCCATTATTTGTATAGTAGGTTAATATTTTTTGTTGCAGGTTATTAAGTTGGGGTATGTTAAGTAGTTTGCCGTTATAATCTTTATTTTGAAACCTACTATAGGTTAATGCTGCTTTTTCTACACTATCGGTTTGCAGATTAATCCAATAATATTGGTGGCCCAAAAATAAATGAATAAGGGTACTGTTTTCATTTTCTATGATACTATCAACAGAGGCTGTGGGGTAGCCTTTTGAACTCAATAACGTAATTATACCACTAATGTAATTAGTGCATAAAGATTTACTGGTGAAGCTTGTTTGCAATTTTAAAGCTTGCAGGTTAAAGGCGCTATCTTTGCTAACCAGTTTAATTTGTAATTTGTAATCTATATTTTTATTTTCCTGTGCTTTGCTGGTAACAGAAAAAAAAATGCCTGTAACAAGTAATACAGGAATCAGCATTTTACAACGTATAAATTTAGCTGGGGTCATTAAAGATCAAATCTAAAATATTATCCCGATACTTATCGGCTAAAAAAACAAAAAATTGCCAGGCATTTATATTCATATTCCATTTTGTAAACAGGCTTGCCATTATTGTAATTTTCATTTTTCCACTTCACTGCTGCAAAAAGAAAAAATGATAGAAGCTATATGTAAAGAAATTGCCTCATCGCCATCATTTTGTAAAAACGATAAGAGGCAAGAATCAATTGTAACACTTTACATAGGTGGCGGCACACCAAGTATATTAAATGACGAAAACTTGAGACAAATTTTTACTGCCTTACAAAATCGTTTTGTTTTTGCTGATGATATTGAAATAACGCTGGAAGCCAACCCTGATGATATTACAGAAGAAAAATTACAGCAATGGAAACTGTTGGGCATAAACCGCCTGAGTGTGGGCATACAAAGTTTTTTGGAAGATGAATTGGTTTGGATGAACCGGGCACATTCGGCTGCTGAATCTAAAAATTGTATTGATAAAATAAAAGCTGCAGGTTTTAATAATTTTTCTGTTGATCTTATTTATGGTTCACCAGTTTTAAGCGATGAAGACTGGAAAAAGAATGTAGCCCTGGTTATTGAAAAAAATATTCCACATATTTCCTGTTATGCATTAACTGTAGAACCAAAAACAGCTTTGGATAAAATGATAACTATGCATAAAAAAGAAAAGGTAGATGCCGAAAAACAATCACGCCAGTTTTTATTGTTAATGAAATGGATGGAAGCTGCCGGATATGAACATTATGAAATAAGTAATTTTGCAAAACCCGGTTGTAGAAGCAGGCATAACAGCAGTTATTGGTTAGGCGAAAGCTATTATGCATTTGGGCCGGCAGCCCATAGTTTTGATGGGAAAATACGCAAATGGAATGTTGCCAATAATAGTTTGTACATTCAATCTCTGCAAAATAACATTATCCCTTTTGAGCAGGAAGTACTAACTATTACACAACAACTTAATGAATATATAATGACTTCATTAAGAACTATAGAAGGCTTAGACCTTGATTATACAGAAAGAAAATTTGGGGAAACCTTTAGAGACAAGTTGCAAATTGCCAGCCGCAAATATGAAGTTAACAGAAAATTAAAAATAGAAAATAATAAGATTATGCTTACAAGTGAAGGAAAATTATTTGCTGATGGAATTGCAGCAGATTTGTTTTTTTAATCAACTATGTTTTTCCCATAAATACTATACAGCTTCTGCAACAAATAAGTAAAGTATCATAATAATTAAAGGATATGCACTAACATTTGAAATAGCTACCGCTTTAACTAAACCAATGTTTGCTCAATCATGCTAAAACCTTCTGTAGCTGGTAGATTTTCCCAAAGTATTTTATATACAGTATCGGCAATAGGCATATCGGCCTTTATTTTTTGATTGATGATGTTCATGCATTTACTGGCATTGTAACCTTCGGCTACCATACTCATCTCCAACTGGGCAGCTTTTACTGTATATCCTTTACCAATCATGTTACCAAAAGCACGATTACGGCTGTGCAGAGAATAGCATGTAACCAACAAATCGCCGAGGTAAACAGATGCCGCATAATTATTTTTCTTATGCTCTATTTTAACCTGCGTGGAAGTAGTGTGCCCTACTTCAATATTTTTAATACCTGCTTTTTTTAAAAAGCCAGCCATTTCATCGGCTGCATTGGCAATAAACACACTTAAAAAATTATCTCCGTAATCAAGTCCATGTGCAATACCCGACCCCACTGCATAAATATTTTTTAAAACCGCTGCATACTGCACACCATAAATATCATCGTTTTCTACTGTATTAATATATTGTGTTTTAAAACATTTAGCAATGGCGTGTGTAGTATTTTCATCTATCCCGCTAAAAGTTAAATAAGATAATTTTTCAGCAGCCACTTCTTCGGCATGGCAAGGGCCAAGCACAGCAAAATAATCGTTTAACGGTACATCAAATTCTATTTTAAGGTATTCATTCAGTAGAATATTATGTTCGGGCAAAATACCTTTTATGGCTGATATGATTTTCTTTCCTTTAAAAATATTCCTGTCAAGGCCTTTTAATGCTTCATCTGTATAGGCCGATGGAATAACGATTACAATACAATCACTATTGGCAATTACTTCGGCCGGATTGATCGTTAGGTTAAGTTTTGAAATATCGAAATGTGCAGTTGATAAATATTGCGGATTGTGGTTACGGGTTAGCATATACCTGATATGTTCTTCACTCCTGTTCCACCAATAAATTGAATTTCCGTTATCGGTTAAAATTTTTGCAATGGCCGTTCCCCAACTTCCACTTCCTAAAATTCCAAAGTTCATAATTAATTTTAGTGGTTGTTAGATATTAATAAGCTCAATCATTCTGTAAAAAAACCTGGTATCTAACAACTAATTTTACAATCCCAATTTAGTTACTGCCAGTTGAGCCGCTACCTGGCTGGCATCTTTTTTATTAAAGCCTTTTGCTTCGGCAATCAGTTCTCCATCAACGGTGGCGCCAATGGTAAACAACCTGCGGCCATTTTCAAATTTTTCTTCAAGGGTTTCAAATTCAAGCGCTTTACCATTTTTATTTGCCCAGCCATACAGCCTGTTCTTAATATTTATTTCCACATCTTCCAGGTCATCCATAAACATGTGTGGCATAATAATATATTTCTCTACCCATTTATGGGTGCCAGTATAACCTTTATCAAGGTAAACAGCACCTATCAATGCTTCCAAAGTATTACCAAAAATTTGAGAAATCTTCAAAGCATTATCATACTTATTATAAAAAGTAATTTTTTTAAGACCCATCTTTAAGGCAATATCATTTAGTTTTTGGCGGTTAACCATCTTGCTTCGCATTTCGGTTAAAAAACCTTCGCCTTTGTATGGGTATTTTTTAAATAAATAATGAGCTACTATAGAACTCAACACAGCATCTCCCAAAAATTCCAGTCTTTCATTGTTCTCATCAGCGCCTTCCCGTACACTTCTATGACTTAAGGCTGTTTTATATAAGGCAATTTCTCCCGGGGTAAAACCAAGTACATTGCTCAGTTGTCTTTTAAATTCCCTGTTATTGGCCTGGCTCTTGAAAAAAACTTTTATGAATTGCAAAACGAATTTATTGTTTATGTGAATTTAGGTTTATTACGGCAAATTAAAATTAAGAAATTTTTTATGTTGATTTTTTTTACAAAGCCATTTGTATGATTATGGTGGTTAAGCATATATGATGAACCATAAATCAGTTATTAAAAAATCAATACGTGTTAGTCATATCTTCATCAACACATATAATATAATCGGCTTTTCTTTTATTCTCCTTCAGCAATTCCTTAATGTTTTTTTGAGTTACAGTTGTTATTGTTGCATATTTTAACCCAGGCTGTTTACGCTTTAGATACCAGTTTATACCATCGTAATTATCCGAATGATAAGAGCCGTTATAATGTATAAATAATGATCCCGGTTTAAAGTTTTGTAATATAAAATAAGCCATGGTTGCATCTTTAGTAGCCTGGGCTTTGGGCATATTGCCACCGCCGTGGCCACCCATCATTTCCAGCATTTTTACATACCCTGGTAATGTAGAATCATAATCAATGGGTAATGGTGCCATCCAACTTTTTTCTAAAGCCGATAAGGTATCTAAAACCTCAAACCCTTTTTTTGATACCATTGAGGCATATCGCCTGGGAATATTGGTAGCTATAAAAGGTGCTTTTATTTCTTTTGCATAATTTACAATGGGTGCATAATCGGTTTTATAATTATGCCATAACCTTGCAGAAGTATCAAAAGTTTTGGCAGTAATTTTTCCATTCATGTAATCATTTAATGCCTGTTGATTATCAGCTTCAAACATTTCGGCACCAAATATCAAGTCCCTTAATCTGCTAAGATCTTTTGCCACAGAAAGCTCCAGCCAGTGTGTTATGGCATTGTTATGATATTCTCCAAAAAGCATTATATCTTTTTTGGCAAGCTGTCGAATCATCTTATCGTAAGATATTTTTTTACCTTTTGCATTGTAAAGAATATATGCAGGTTTTTGTTGTGCATATACCAATGCCGAACTGATAAGAATCAAAATAATCAATGAATATTTTCTCATGCTGATAATCTTAAAATTGAAAATTAATTAGAAATAATTAATTGTACATAGAATAAAATTAAAACAATATATGCTGGCAGTTATAGTTTATATTTGATAATTCTAAAAAAATAATTTTATGCCAGCAACAAAATCGTACGCTGCCCAGGATGCAACCGCACCACTTGAACTCTTTTCTATTAATCGCAGAGAACCTAAACCACACGATGTAGTAATAGAAATTTTATATTGCGGAGTTTGCCACAGCGATTTACATACTGCCCGTAACGAATGGCATAACACTGTTTATCCATGTGTGCCGGGCCATGAAATTGTTGGAAAGGTAACAGCTGTGGGCAACCATGTTAAAAAATTTAAAGTAGGCGACCTTGCCGGTGTTGGATGCCTGGTAGATAGTTGCTTGGAGTGCGAAAACTGTAAAGACGGACTTGAACAGTTTTGTATGAATGGGATGGTAGGCACATATAATGGAAATGAAAAAGATGGCAGTGGAAATACTTATGGCGGATATAGCAAATCAATAGTTGTAAGGGAAGAATTTGTTTTACATATTTCCGAAAAACTACCACTTGAAGCTGTGGCTCCACTGCTTTGTGCCGGCATTACTACATACTCGCCATTGCGCCATTGGAAAATAGGTAAAGGGCATAAAGTAGCTGTACTTGGTTTGGGAGGGCTGGGGCACATGGGTGTAAAACTGGCAGCATCTATGGGTGCAGAAGTTACCATGCTAAGCCATACGGCATCAAAGGAAAAAGATGCCAGGCGACTGGGTGCTCATCATTTTGTTCTTACCAGTGATGAAGAACAGGTAAAAAAAGTAACAGGTAATTTTGATTTTATATTAGATACTGTTTCTGTAGAACATGATTATAATTTTTACCTGAGCTTATTGCGTACAAATGGTGTAATGGTATGTGTTGGCGTACCTCCTACACCTGCACAAATACCGGCTTTTAATTTAATTTTTGGAAGAAAAAGTTTTGCTGGCTCCCTAATTGGAGGCATCCCTGAAACACAGGAAATGCTTGACTATTGTGCTGAAAATAATATTGTATGTGATGTAGAGATTATTGCTATTAAAGATATCAATAACGCTTATGAAAGAATGCTGAATGGAGATGTTAGATACAGGTTTGTTATTGATATGGCTACTTTATAAAAAATCGGCATAAACACTACAACATACATTCAATATTGATTTTAATTTATGTGCTATAAAAAACTGGTTCCATTTTTCCTGATTATTTTTTTAAGTAATGGATGCAGTAAATATGCTGCTACCAACCGCAGTTATAAAAAGCAAGTACGTGTATTGGCAAATGATTTT